>DATNQP010000081.1:0-2348 GCA_036703965.1 Leptolyngbyaceae cyanobacterium | reverse complement strand
GCTTTGAAGCAGGCGTTTGGCTTGCCTCCAAGTGAGCCACGTCCGGCTACAGTCGAAGAGGTGCAGGGGCACCTGAACCAGTTAGAAAAGAGATTCACGACGCTGACCGAGCAGCTGAGTAAAATCACTGAAAAATTATATTCAGAAAGCCGAATAAGTCAGAGTAGTCCAGCCTATAAGCAAGCGATGTCTGTGCCTGAGAGTGCAGCTCCCCTAAAGGCGGTTCGCATACAGCACCAGACTTTCGGTGTTAGTAGTGCGGATTCAGAGGAGTTAGCAGGGCGCGATCGCACCCAAGCGGCTTCACAGGAGCGACCGACTATCGCCGATGCCTTTCTGGCTGGGGAAGTTTTCTCTAGTCGGACAAGGGGCGTGGGTGAAGGAAGGGGAGGGCAGAGTGAAGCCAGTGAAATCGATAGTCCTAAGGACAAGCAGGACGAGGCAGAACTGCAAGAACTGGCAGCTAGGATTGATCAGCAAGCAAGGATATTTGACCAGGTACTCTCGGCGTCTCCAGACCCCATTTGTGTGCTCGACCGAATGGGGAGGTTTACGTATGTAAATCTTGCGATCGCTCAATTGTTTGGATTGCAGCAGCGTTACATCTTGGGTAAGACCTGGCAGCAGCTAGATTTACCGCTAGAGTTCATGGAGATGGAGCCGCTGGATGCCCAGCGAGAAGTGGTGTTTGCGACAAAGCGACCCTTGACTAAGGAAATCAGCTACCCGACGATCAACGGGATGCGAGACTACGAATGTATCCTCAGCCCGATCCTAGGCGTCAGTGGTAGCGTCGAAGCTGTGATCTGCACAGCCAGAGACATCACGGAGCGCAACCAGGTAGAAGAGTCCCTGAGGGAATCAGAAGCTAATTACCGTCACTTATTTGAATACGCTAACGACTCGATTTTCATCATTGACTTATCAACAGGTCGCATTTTGGATGCCAACCAAAATGGGGCAAGGAGATTGGGTTACACCCGTAAAGAACTCCTCAAGTTGAAAACAAGGGATATCGATGTAGCGATCCCGGAAGCCCGCCAAAAGATGATTAACCAGCAAATGCAGGCAACGGGTAGTATCATCTTCGATCACGCTCTGCGGCGTAAGGATGGGACAGAAATTCAGGTTGAAATTAGTAGTCGGATCATCGAGTATCGCGATCAGCTAGTCTCTCTCAGTTTCGTTCGCGACATCACCGCACGGAAGCAGGCAGAGGAGCGGATGCGCCTCTTGGAGTCAGCGGTTGAGAATACCCAAGACGGAATTTTAATCACCGAAGCCAAGCAGTTGGATAAGCCGGGCCCAGAGCTGCTATACGTCAACCAAGCCTTTACCCGCATCACTGGTTATGACCTGACAGAGGTTCTGGGTCGAACACCACGCCTACTGCAAGGTCCAAAGACAGACCGCTCTCAGCTAGACAAGATTCGGATAGCGCTTTCCCAGCAGCAACCGGTTCAGGTCGAGTTGCTCAACTACCGCAAAGATGGATCTGAGTTCTGGGTTGAGCTGAATATCGTGCCGATTGCCAACAAAAGTGGTCAGGTCACGCATTGGGTTGCACTCCAGCGTGAGATCACAGAACGTAAGCAAGCGGAAGCCGCACTGGTAGAATCTAAGCAACAAATTAGCAAGATTCTAGAAAGCATCACTGATGGCTTTTACACCGTAGACCATGAGTGGCGGTTCACCTACTTCAATCAAAAAGCCGAGCAGATTTTACAGAGAACGCGAACCGAACTCCTGGGTCAGAAACTCTGGGGGGTATTTCCGGAGTTAGTAGGCTCGACCTTTGACCGGGAGTATCACAACGCCATCGTTCAACAAGTTACAGTAACCTTTGAAGAATTTTACTCACCTTTGAACAAATGGTTTGAGGTACACGCCTACCCGTCTTGCGAGGGACTTTCTGTTGTCTTCAACGATATTACCAAGCACAAGTTAGGGGAACAGTACAAAGAGTAAAGACTGTTTTACTGGGTTGAGCCAAGGGAAGAAAGGGACAGGATTTGTATAACTCCTGTCCTTTTTCAATACTGATTGTGGAGTATAGCTGCGGATCGGTGCGCCTTGGGGATGTTTTATAGCAAAAGGCAGAGGGCATAGGGCAGAAGGCAGAAGGGAAAAGATTGAGGGATTAAGGTTTCAGTATTTGGCGAGAGTCCTAATTGCCTTGGCGACTGCTATAAATTTCTAGAAATTAACCTTCAGGGGGCGACAAGGGGTCTAAAGGGGCTGCTGTATCAGGGTTATAGCTTTTAATCCCCGTTGATAAAATACCCGCTTATTGCGAACAGAAGCGATTAAATCCTCTACCCACTCCTGACACTCATGAAAGGCAGCTA
>DATNQP010000080.1:0-3280 GCA_036703965.1 Leptolyngbyaceae cyanobacterium | reverse complement strand
TTGTAAGCACGCGCTAGCGCCACAGCATTTTCAAGGCTCGGCTTTGCTCGACCGTTTTCCCAATCGCTAAACCTGCGTTCTGAAACTCCGATGAGTTGCCGTAACTGAAATTGCGTCAGCTGATTCTGCTCTCTGAGTAGCCTCAAAGGAGACTTTTCTTGTTTGTCTTGATTTTCTTCGATCATATCAGATGACAACATCCTGATGTTTTCATCTTGATCTTTCACAAAACCAGATGTAAACTTCAGGGAGATGAACACAAAAAGACCAGCCAGTTGAACTGGCTCCGGTCAGGATGCAACGTGGCTGACTGGTCTTCCCTAAAAGTGTCTCACTATTGAGTTCAAATGTGCCTATGAAACAGTAAATCGCAGTTTGTATCTTCTTCCATTTGGTCACAAGCTAGGCGATCGCACTGCCCGTAAAAGCGATCGCCTTACCTTAACATGCACTGCTAGCGATCTACCATGCCCCAGAACTTAATCACAGCCGGAGTCATTGACCCCGCCCAATTACCATTAGACCAAGTTCGCCTCCAAGTCGCCACCCTCCTGAAGATTTCCCCCAACCAAATCGAGCGCATCGAGTGTTGGCATCACCAAATTTGGGTGAAACTCATTGAAGCTCCTGCCAAATTTATCAGTTATCGCAGCTTGCCCCTCTGGATAGAACAGGGACTTGCTGCCATTGGGCGCTGTACTTCACGCGCCAGCCTCGACCACTTGGGAGAACTATTACGTAGCGAACGAGAGTGGTACGACAACCACAACAAGCCCGAAGCCGTGCAACCATGGCGTAATGCCTGGGCGCAACAAGCCCAGCACCTCCGGGAAGAAGAAGAACGCCTCAAACCAATTCACGCCCATCAGCAGGCAGGAGCCGAGTGGCACTCAGCTTGGCAAAAGGTTTTGCGCTGTTGCCGAGATTGTACCGGACTAGAGACATTAGCCCCAGAAATTAAACGGCAAAGCCAGGAATTTGCCGATTTGCCAGAAGTGATGCAAGCGATGCAACAACTGTGGCACCAGCGCTGGCAGGAACTAACTAAAGCCACTGCCTGAAACAATCGATTTTGTTTGCTCCCCAACCTGCACTTCATGCCGCTTCGCTAACCCTTGCCCAGACAAATTTTAAAGCAAAGGCGCGATCGCATTTTTTCTTGATTGTGCGATCGCGCTTTGTTTGTCTCGTCGAGGATAACCGTCGTCAGGCTATATTGGAATGCGATCGCCTCCAACTAGCGCTGATGATGAGCCTCCTGAAATCATCAATTGAGCGCCAACATGCTACTTGACAAATTTAAGAACCTGTCACTGAAAGTTGACTTGGTCTGTAGTTAGGCCCCTCTTTGTCGGCACAATATCCTGCTTGGAAGGTTTGATTGGGCCGAATGACCTGTGCCCATGGCTCTGGTCTTACTAAATACAGGCTACCCTGAGGAATGAAATTCGCACTCCAAGCATTATCAATGGTTACCTGATTGGGCGAAAACGTCAGTTGCCAGTTGCTAATAGGTCTCGTACCCTGATTGGTAACGCGCAGGGTAACACAGACTCCCCTTTGCCAATCTGACTGGATAACCGCCTCTGCTCTTAGCTGAGAAGTACCTGGAGAAGGACTTGGCGAGGGGCTGGGTGAAGGACTTGGCGAGGGACTTGGCGAGGGGCTTGGCGAGGGGCTGGGTGAAGGACTTGGTGAAGGACTCGGCGAGGGACTGGGTGAAGGACTCGGCGAGGGACTGGGTGAAGGACTCGGCGAGGGACTGGGTGAAGGGCTGGGTGAAGAACTCGGAGCAAACTTAAGACCAGAAAGCAGTGTACTAAGCAGTTGTTGCTTGGGAGCATCGATAGTGCGCCAGTCATCTTGCAGAATGCCGCCCGTATCACCACTATTAGGATTCCAAGACCAATAAGTGAAGCTGAGACCCTTTTGACCGATGTATTCGACAAGCTTTCGCTGCCAAATCCCCTCTTTTGAGCTAGTATCGACCTGACGACCGCCAAACTCCCCAATCAAAACTGGAGCAATTCCCAGGGTCGCAATATAGTTAAATCCAATTTCCCACCGGGTAGGCAGATTGAGAGGGAAAGTGGCGTCAAAAAACCAAGGTTGATTATAGACTCCAGCGCCATACTCATGAGGGGAATAGACTAGCTTGTTGGGGCGACTCAAGCGTACTGGGTAGTTTCTCACCCCTTGTAAATTACCTCCCCACCAGGTGACCTCCAGCTGAGCGCCTGGAACATTTTTCTCAACGCCTTCTACTACAATCAACCAATCAGGAGCGATCGGTTGAATCGCATTGCCAGCTCGCTCAGCCGCCAGTCGCCAGTCAGTTGCTTGGTTCCCGGTTCCCCAGCTAGCTTGACCGTGAGGTTCATTTTTCAGGTCCGCTCCAATCACGTTGGCTTGATTTTTGTAGCGGTCTGCCAACATTGTCCAGGTGTCGATCCAGTCCTGTTCCGTAAACCCGTCGCCATACCACAATTCCGGAATACTGTAGTCGTTCAGCCGGTGAGAGTCTAGCAAAATCATTAAGCCTTGCCGTTCGGCTTCCTGAATCACCAAATCCATGACCTGTAACGGGGTTTTACCCCGAAGGTCACTGTTACTACCGATGCTAAAGTCAACCCCACCAATGTTAGAGGAGCGCAGCGCTTGCACTGAGAAGGGTAGCCGGATGACGTTGTATCCCTGGCTTCTGATCTGTGCCAATATACCCTTGTAATCTCTTCCGGCTTCGGTCCATAATCCGTGAGGAACGTGGGTGTCCGTCTCTATGCCAAACCAGTTGACCCCTCTGAGCAATACAGTCGCTCCTGTGGCGTCAACAATTCGAGAGCCGTTGGTGGAAAGCGGAAGTTGAACCGTCGGAGCCGTCTGTGCTAGAGTCAGCAGACCTTGAGGCTGTTGTGACAGAACTATCGACAACGATACCAAAGCAGCACCAATCCAGCGCCTTCGTCGGGATGGTCTCAACCTGGGAAGAAGGCTCATCGCTCTCTTCTGCCTTTTTGGCGATCGCTGACGCCACGAAAATATGTTTCCTATCGTCTTCAGCAAGGCGACACCAACAGAGGTACTCTTGCATCGCAGTAGTGAGAGCTTGAAAATAGCCAGAAGGCTACCTTGCTCGAAGTTGTGAAACACCTGAGCAATCCGTTGGAAAATTTTAGGCATATCCATTGTGGTGAGTTAGTTTGCTTGTGCCCAACCAAAGCATTTGGGTGAATCCCAACAGCTTGAATGGGCGGCGTCCATCAATCTGCTGCTAGCTCCT
>DATNQP010000079.1:0-14617 GCA_036703965.1 Leptolyngbyaceae cyanobacterium | reverse complement strand
GTATTTAAAAATATCAATGAGTTTGCCTGTGGCACGACCAATGTTGATTATTCAGCTGCCCTTTACGACGAGTTTCAGAAAATTCGCAGTTACAAGACTACCCGATTGGAAGTTGATCCATCAGGTTTTGAAGTCCAAACTACCAATGAAGAGGCTTACAAAGAAGTCAAAATTGATTTGCCCGATAGTTGGGTAAGAGGTTTTTTGCAAGTCAGTTCAGCTATGTCGTTACCTGCAACGCGGTTTGACTTGCATCCGATGGATATTCACAATATTTGCTTTGTACTGCGGCGTCATAAGGAGCAAAAAGGACCGCGTGGGATGCGGTATCATCTTAAACCAGGGGAACCTGTGCGGGTAGTATTCGAGCCTTGGGAGATTGAGGTAGTTTGTCCGCGATCGCATTACACAGGTTCATCCGAAAACGTCATTCGAGTCTGGGGACGCCGCCGCCTCCACATCTTAGAACGTCTCATCCCCGTTGCTAAAAAGTTTACCGTTCACCTGCTGGGTACGGGTATGCCTTCGTTTTATGTAGCTGATTTAGGCGATATGTCCTTTACCCTGGGTTTATCGGGATGGACGGCCAACGACTGGGCGCAAGCTGGTAATTTTGACTTAATGGCACCCCGTGCAGATGTAGATGAATGGACGCAGAAACTAATTTTTGACGCACTGAGGGAGAACTGGCTAGAGAATCCAGACAGCCTTGCACAACGCCTCAATTTGAGTCGGACAGCGGTTCTCGGTGCTTTAAGTGCCTACACTCAAGCAGGACGCGCAATTTATGATTTGAATAAGCAAGTTTACCGTGTCCGGGAACTCAGCCGAGAACCTTTGCCAATGGAACGACTACGCTTTGCCAATGAACGAGAAGAGAAGGCAACCCGTTTCTTGAGTGCAAATGCAGTACAGGTGACATCAGTCAGTGATACTGCTGGTGCGATCGCCCTTTCTGGTACTGTCACAGACAAGGATAAAACTCTTAATCCCTCTTTGACGGTTGATGCAGATGAGCGTATGATCCAAGCAGAATGTACCTGCAATTGGCATCAGCAAAACAAACTGTACAAAGGCCCTTGCGAACACATTCTGGCGCTGCGAATGCAACACGCTCGTCAGTGTCTATAAATCACGCGATCGCTGATTCTGTTGGTCAACAGCCTTGCAATCTGGACGGTGTATCGTCGTCCTTGCGCTTAGCCGAAGCACGCATCACTAGCCTACTCTTGACTGTGCGGTCTTTCGGGTACTATTGCTATTACAGTTTGGCTTCCATGAAACTAATGAGCAATAGTACCCGAGACCGCTTGAGTTGAGCAGTCTAGTCCTGAGGGGTTTACGAAGGGGCAACCAACTGGCAGCAGCGCGTGATTTTTTCTTTATGTTCCGATGCTGTCGAGTCAAAAAGTCACATTTTGTAGGGGCGGGTTTACCAGTAATTTCGTTTGCCTACCTAGATATCAATAAACCCGCCCCTACCGTCCGCGAATTTGTGAAACCACTGTTTACTTCAGTGGCTGACAGTATCGTTTTCCTGTCGTCAGATCGAAACCCCAAGAATCAACGTTGCGATATGTCTGACCAGCCGCGTACCCGTCAAGAACTATACGATCGCGTCCGACAAATTGGCAAAGAGCAATTCATCCTTGAAGAGATGATTCGCTATGGGTTCTGGCCCGCTCAAGGCGAAATGCCACAAGACCCAGCAGATGAAATTTGGCGTAAGGGGGAACTCCAACAAGAACTCAATGCGCTGCGGGCTGAGAATCGGCAACTCCACAATGAGCAAGCACTGCGTAAACAGATGCTCAAGCAACGACTAGAGGAGTCGCGGCGCAAGCGTCAGGAGACAAAGGAACGACGAGAACGCGATCGCATTGCACGCGCACAAGCTTGGCAGCAACGAAAGCAGCAGGAGATTCCCTATCTTGGTGAGACTGTATCGGCAGGTCTTAACTATACCGAAGGCAACGAAGAGCGGCTGCAAAGTTATGGTTTACCCCTGTTGGGTACAGCAGAGCAGATTGCTGCTGCAATGGGAATTAGTATCGGTCAGCTGCGCTTTCTCGCTTTTGACCGTAAAACTTCGACAATTTCCCACTATATCCGCTTCAAAATTCCCAAAAAGACAGGTGGCGATCGCGTTATCTCAGCTCCCATGCCCCGATTGAAGAATGCACAATCTTGGATTCTTGTCAATATTCTGGAAAAGCTGGAACTTCACGACGCAGCTCACGGCTTCCGGCCTTGTCGCTCTATCGTTAGTAATGCTCAGCCTCATGTAGGGGCAGAAGTCATTATCAACTTCGACCTCAAAGATTTCTTTCCCTCAATTTCCTATAAGCGCGTCAAGGGACTTTTTCAGTCCTTCGGCTACTCAGAAGCAGCGGCAACGATTTTCGGCTTGCTGTGTACCCAACCGCAGATAGAAGAAGTTGAACTAGACGGCAAAACTTACTATGTGGCAACTACAGACCGCCACTTGCCACAGGGTTCACCAGCAAGCCCTGCCATTACCAACCTGCTGTGCCGCCGCCTCGACCGGCGGCTGACTGGAATGGCTGAACATCTGAGCTTTGTTTACACCCGCTATGCTGATGACCTGACGTTTTCCGCCTCTGGCGACAGCCTCCGCCATATCTGTAACGTCCTCAGACGCACCGAATCAATTGTTGCCCATGAGGGCTTTACCATCAATGAACAGAAGACGAGAATCCTTCGTAAAAGTCGGCAGCAGGAAGTGACTGGGGTTGTGGTCAACAGCAAGCTCAACGTCTCCAAAAAAGAGCTAAAACGTTTCCGCGCTACCCTCTATCAGATTGAGAAAGATGGTCCAGAAGGCAAACACTGGGGAAACTCTACCGATGTGATGGCTTCAATTCAGGGCTTTGCCAATTTTGTGGCGATGGTCAATCCTGAAAAAGGTGCTGAGTTTCTGGAACAGATACAGCGAATTAAAGGTAAATATCTGCGCAGGCGATAACGGCAGCGACTCAATTAGCGATCGCTTTAATAAATCGTCTTAACAACGTTGTAGGGGCACAGCATGCTGTGCCCCTACGATAGCGCATGGACAACTTGGGGTGAAGTACTCAGGCTTACTTGGTTGAAGCCTGAGCTTCAAGAAATAACTGCCCAAGTTTCTAGTTTCTTGCCAATGCTCCTTTCGGCTACCAAGAAGAAATGCGTCACCTTCTTGATAAACCAGTGCTCCTTAGCACTGTTAGTCTTACATGGCATCCGGAGGTTTAGGCACTCGTCCCCTAACTCCTGTATCTCGTCTTGAGCATTATCGACTTGATACCCTAGCAGCAACCCGCCTTCCGCAGGACGTTCGGCGAAGACTTCGGCGTGAGCGCTCAGTCGAACGCTCAGTCGAGCCGCTGTAATGTTCTTCTACAAGTTCATCATGGAGTGTGCATTGCTCTCCAGTGGACTCCCTCTTCCCTGAGCTACCGATCTATCTGCGGTAAGAGTCGTAACTCTACTTCGGAATTGACCTGTCTGTTCGATACGGTCAGGCGGGTTGATAACCAGTGTTACTCTATGGCTTTCGTAGGTTTATGTCAAACCGCGATTGGAAACCTCCGTTCCTCCGGTTTCGGAGCTGTTCATCCCCACCCTATTAATGTTCATTCTTGCCGACGGCTGCGAAAATCCATTAATTGAGGGTGGGGACTTCCGCGTTCACGTTAAGATTCTATTAGCTCTGTTACCCAGTAACTCTATCGATTTACCGGAGTTTAAGTTCAGCCGTATGAACTATTTATTACTACCGCTCCTAAGCTTTTTAGTTGGCATCATCGTTGGTTTAACGGGAGTGGGTGGAGCGTCTCTCATCACCCCAATGTTGATTTTCGTCTTCCAAGTCCCGCCTTCGATTGCTGTAAGTTCTGATGTAGTGGCTGCCACCTTAATGAAGGTTATCGGCGGCTTCAAGCACTGGCAGCAGCAAACGCTTGACCTACAAGTTGTCAAATGGCTGGCATTAGGAAGTGTTCCTGGGTCACTGAGCGGGGTAGGAATTTTATACCTGATCAAGCGCACTGGGGCTTTTAACTTGGATTACATCCTGCTGCGCCTGCTAGGCGTCATGATACTGTTTGTCACCGTGTCAGCGATCGCACAATTGTTGCTGAATACCTTTGTCCCGAAGTGGAAGTTACCCTCATTGCCCAAGTTTGACTTAAAAACTCAATTGGGTCGCGTCCAGACGCTCAGTGTGGGAGCGGTTTTAGGCTGTCTGGTGGGTCTAACTAGCGTTGCCTCTGGTTCGATGTTTGCACTTGTACTGATTGCCTTTTTCCGCCTGGACTCTCGTAAGTTCGTGGGTACAGATATTTCACAGGCAGCGATTTTGTTGATTTTTACCTCCCTCGGACACATTAGCCTTGGGACAGTCAACTGGAGTTTGGTACTGCCGATCTGGTTAGGCACGGTGCCAGGGGTGCTACTAGGTGCTAAGCTCTGCACGCTCGCTCCTCAACGCGCACTTCGATTTGTCATTTATGCAATCTTAGGGATGGTGAGTTGGAAGTTAGTCTATCAAGCCTGAGTCGAAAGTGATTGACTCATCAGTTTCGGCTTTAGTTAAAGACTTCTCATTATTTACAGCGCTCGGTTTAGCCAAATGCGGTCTGATCAGCAGGCTAACTCCGATTGCCCAGGCTAGGGAAACCATCCAACCTGCCAGAATGTCGCTGGGAAAATGAACCCCCAGGTATAGCCGTGTCCAGCCAATAGCAAATACAAACAAGCCCCCGAAACTCAGAACTAGCCAGCGCCAGCACGTCCCCCAGGTCAGAATTACCAAAGCCGCTACTAGCGTCATACTCGACATGGCATGACCGCTAGGAAATGCGAAGTCAAACTCTGGAGAGAGTGACTCCCATAGATGGGGACGCACTCGATGCAACAATAGCTTTGCTGTGCGATTGATGACGATGCTTCCCAGCAGGGTGGTGAGCAAATACGCTAGCGATCGCCACCGTCCTCGGCTCAACAACACCAACCCAATCACAGTGGCAACTGGAAACACACCCCAAAATACCCCAAACTTCGTCAGCGTTGCCGCAAAAACGTCCAATTGCGGCGATGAGGCGTTGTGAATTGCCAACAGAATGGGTACATCCCATGGGAAGCCACCTTCGTTCTGCCAAACATACTCTGCAAGTTCCTCAAAGACCTGCAAAGGTAAATAAACTCCTATCAATAGCACCAGCAGAGAGCGCCAATGGGCGATGAGCAACTTCTTGAGAAAGCTCACAAAGGATTGGAAACGCTTCCACAGATCGGAGTTAAACATTCGCACAAGCCACATGAGAGTACATACGCCTTAGAAAAATTTTCTGATAGAAGACGCTCTCAAGCCCACTGTCGCAAGACAGAAGAGGTAAAGCTTTTTAACGCACCTGTGTGCTGTGGATTTATCTGCTGTAGTAATATAAGTACAATAATCCGATCGATGAACTGTAGTTTATCTGGATTCCGTTGAGATGAAATGGGCAAGCTTACGGTACCACAATCATTTCAAACGCTTTTTCGTTCGGATGTCCTATTTAAGTTATCTCCTTTAGAGGTCTTATGCCCATAGAAATTGTGGTTGAAAATGTATCCAAGCAGTTTGGTAGTTTCAAAGCACTTGACCAAGTCAACTTAGAAATAAAACGTGGCTCTCTGGTATCATTGCTGGGTCCATCGGGTTCTGGCAAATCGACTCTCCTACGGGTGATTGCCGGTTTAGAGGCTCCGGATACTGGCAAAGTCTGGATTTCAGGCAAGGATGCGACCTATCAGAGCGTTCAAAACCGCCATATCGGATTTGTGTTTCAGCATTACGCCCTGTTCAAGCACCTGACTATCCGTGAAAATATTGCCTTCGGTCTAAACATTCGCAAGGCATCCAAAGGCAGAACGAAGGCTCGTGTTGAGGAACTACTGGAACTGATCCAACTGACTGGATTAGGCGATCGCTACCCCTCCCAACTCTCTGGTGGTCAGCGACAACGGGTAGCTTTGGCACGGGCGCTGGCTATTGAACCCCAAGTCTTGCTGCTGGATGAACCATTTGGGGCACTGGATGCCAAAGTTCGCAAAGACCTGCGGACTTGGTTACGTCGTCTGCATGATGAAGTCGGTGTTACTGCTGTTTTGGTTACCCACGACCAGGAAGAAGCGATGGAAGTCTCCGATGAAATCGTTGTGATGAACCATGGGGTAGTAGAACAGGTGGGTACAGCCGCCGAAATCTACGATCATCCGAAGAGTGCTTTTGTGATGAGTTTCATTGGTCCGGTCAATGTATTGCCCAGCAGTTCCAGGCTTTTCCAGAACAACGGATTTGATTCTGCTACTCCTCACGTTTTCCTACGCCCCCACGATGTTGTGGTTGAGACTACCCCTGACAGAACCAAAGCTTCTGCCAAAGTTAACCGTCTCGTTCATCTGGGCTGGGAAATTGAGGCTGAACTGAAATTGGATGACGGTCATGAGGTCAAAGCCCTTCTTAGCCGGGAACGGTTTGACCAGCTCAATCTGAAGCTAGAACAACGGGTCTACATCAAACCCAAGGAAGCAAAATCTTTTCCCTTCAGGAATGATGCAATTGGTTTAAGGGTGTAGAATATAAACCTTTTTGGTAATGGGTAATGGGTAATAGGTAATGGGTAATAGGTAATGGGTAATAGGTAATGGGTAATAGGTAATGGGAAAGAAGTTCCAATTCTCCATTACCTATTTGTGTTTGATGGTCTTTGGTCAGAATGAATGCGCGATCGTCTGAAGCAGCGGAAAATTAAGTAGGTGAAACCAGGAGCATAATGAGTTGGTTTGCAGGAGCAATTATTGCCGGGATAACATCTTTTGCTGCGACCAACATCGATGATATTGTCATTTTGATGCTCTTCTTTGCACAGGTGAATTCCACGTTCCGTGGTCGGCATATTGTTGTTGGTCAGTACTTAGGCTTTACAGTACTCATTCTCACCAGTCTGCCCGGTTTCTTTGGTGGCTTAATTGCGCCGAAAGCCTGGATTGGAATACTTGGTCTAGTTCCCATTGCTATAGGTGTCAGCCGTCTAGTGAATCGAGACAATGATGAACAGGATGTACAGGCAGTGTCAGGTGAATTTAACCGCTCAAGAGCCGATACATCTGTGCTATCAATCCTAGGTAGTCTTTTGAATCCCCAAACGTTTAACGTTGCAGCCGTAACTTTTGCCAATGGGGGAGACAATATTGGCATTTATGTGCCGTTATTTGCCAGTTGTGACCTTGCTAGTTTAGGCGTGATTCTGACGGTCTTCTTTTTGCTGATAGGAGTTTGGTGCTACATTGCTTACCGATTAACCCGCCAGCCTGCTGTTGCTCACGTTTTAACTCGTTATGGTAAGGCGATTGTGCCCTTTGTATTAATTGCCTTGGGAGTTTTCATTTTGATTGAAAGCGGGACTTATCGGCTACTGCCGTCGTTTCAATAGCTAGATGAACAAGAAGAACACAGGAGTTCAGGAGTTCAGGAGTTCAGGAGTTCAGGAGAGCTTTCAAAAGCTAGATGCAATCAGACTTGTACCAGATAAGGCTCTAACTAAAAGTCCTTTTGAGGCTCTCTGGCTTGTTTTATGTCTACATTTAAACTAAAAATTAAGGGTGTTATTGATGCAGTTCCGGTTCAGACCTATAGAGGTAAATACAGACAAACAAAAACTACAAAATCCTTCGCGAGTGCGGGATCACTTGGCGAATGAACGCACCTACCTGGCATGGATGCGTAGCGCGATCGCGCTCATGGGTTTTGGTGTTGTGATCGTGCGCCTACGCCACTTTCAACCGCCCCTTCTGCCTCATCCTGGTACGGGATGGAAGTTGGGTTTACTCTTCTCTGTGGTTGGTCTGGTGACAGTTTTACTCTCCACGCAGCACTACTTCGCTGTTCGCCACGCGATCGATGAGGATATCTATGAACCGGCAGACCGCTGGGTGATTCTCTTCAGCCTTGCTGTGACCATCCTGGGAGCCGGAGTTATCTATTTTGTCTTCACAGCCCCCTTGAGTCCAATGAGTTTTGTCGTGCCTGAATGATTATGGACAGCGTGGAGTTTCCGGCGAGAAAGCTAAAAATCTTCCAACAACCATTCTGACGCTCTCTCACCTAGTTCGATGGGAATACTGACGGCTTTACCCAGTCGCGGACGCTCACGGGTTTGCTGGACATAAGTTTGCACCTGCATGGCTCCACCCCATGCATGGAGATAATGGGCAACTGTATTTAGATGATCCAGGTACTCTGCTTCAGAGAGGGGGAAAGACGCTTGCTCCAGGTATTTCCACATGACCTGAACAAAAATTTTTCCCTGAGTCCGTCGTATTTGAATGTCATAAGAGCGTCCCCACTTGTTGAGCAGGAGTTGGCGCAAGTCCTGTCCTGTCATAGCCCTCTTTACCTGAATTATTGTTTACATTTCGTTACAGATCCGGCGCTTCTTTACTTTATGATACGGTGTTAAAGAATGTAATAATACTTATGTCTCAAGCCGTAAATCCTTTAACTGAAAGGATTTGGGCAACCCTGTTAACTGTTGAATCCCTCTATATTAAGAGAGCAGGGTTTAAGGAATTCTGGGAAAATTTCCAGAGTTGTTAAAAAAAATATACCCTTAGGCGTTCAGTTATGGCTCAAGTTTCTGGCTCAGCAGATGTTCCCGATATGGGGCGTCGTCAATTTATGAACTTCTTGGCGTTTGGTACCATTACAGGCACAGCGTTAGGAGCACTCTATCCCGTTGTCAAGTTCTTTATTCCCCCTTCGAGTGGTGGCGGCGGCGGTGGTGTTACTGCCAAAGACGCTTTGGGCAATGACCTCATTGCCAGTGATTTTTTAGCTAGTCATAGTGCAGGCGATCGCACTCTTGCTCAAGGACTCAAAGGCGACCCCACCTACATGGTGGTCACAGATGATAAAGCCATTGCCGACTACGGTATAAACGCCGTCTGTACCCACTTGGGATGCGTTGTTCCCTGGAATGCCAACGAGAACAAGTTCAAATGTCCCTGTCATGGTTCTCAGTACAACAGTGAAGGCAAGGTAGTACGGGGACCAGCGCCTCTGTCTTTGGCATTAGTTCACGCCACTGTCACAGAAGACGAGAAGATTTCCTTGACGCAGTGGACCGAAACCGACTTCCGTACCGGCGAAGACCCTTGGTGGGCTTAATTGAATAGGGACTGGGGACTGGGGACTGAGGACTAGGGAGTAGGGAAGAAGTCTTGAACGTTAGCCAAGCTTAGTGAAGCCCAGCAGAGCAAGTTATAGACTACATCCTTGTTTCTCTAGCCTCCAGCCTCTAGCCCCTAACCCCTGCTTTTCCCAATCCCTTTTTAAGTTTTGAGTTTTTTGCTTACAAGATGAGAACACCTTCTTTATCGGTGATGTGCAATAGTAGCAAGCTGATTATTTCCAGAACCGTTGTGCTTGCTCTTTTCGCCCTGGCATTTTTCTTCGTCAGTGATATTACGCTTCCCCAATCTGCTGCTGCCTATCCCTTCTGGGCACAGCAAACCGCCCCAGAAACACCCCGCGAAGCGACTGGGCGGATTGTTTGTGCCAACTGTCACCTGGCGGCTAAACTTACAGAAGTAGAAATTCCCCAGTCTGTAAAACCGGATACGGTATTTGAGGCTGTGGTGAAGATTCCCTATGATTTGAACTCGCAGCAGGTCTTGGGCGATGGTTCAAAAGGGGGTCTGAATGTGGGTGCAGTCGTGATGTTGCCTGAAGGCTTCAAGATTGCTCCCGAAGACCGAATTCCTGAGGAACTGAAGGAAAAAATTGGGGGACTTTACTTCCAACCCTACAAGGAAGACCAGGAAAATGTCGTCATCGTCGGTCCTCTGCCGGGTGAACAATACCAAGAAATTGTTTTCCCTGTCCTTTCTCCTAACCCCAAAACAGATAAAGGCATTTACTTCGGTAAGTACCCTGTTCATATAGGTGCTAACCGAGGACGTGGTCAGGTTTACCCCACAGGCGACAAGAGCAATAATACGGTCTACAACGCTTCTAAAGCCGGTACAATTTCTCAGATTGCCAAACTGGAAGACGGTGGCTACGAAGTCAGCATTCAGACAGCCGACGGCGCAACAGTTACTGAAACAATTCCCGCAGGACCGGAGTTAATCGTCTCCGAAGGGCAGGAAGTGGCAGCTACCGACGCCCTGACGAGTAATCCCAATGTGGGTGGATTTGGTCAGGTAGACAAAGAAGTTGTCTTGCAAGACCCCGCCCGAATTAAGTGGTTAATGGCTTTCGTTGGCGCAATTATGCTCTGTCAAGCCCTGTTGGTACTCAAGAAGAAGCAAATTGAGAAAGTGCAAGCCGCTGAAATGAATTTCTAGTTTCTGTGCTAAATCATTACTTGTGGGACAGGCTGAAAAGCTTGTCCTTTTTTGATCAGCTTTGGTTTGACGAATTCTAGCCCCTAGTCCCTAGTCCCTAGTCCCTGATTGCGGTTACGGGCAGAGAGTAGGAGTTTGACTCGGTAAGGGTCAGCATCTTTGCGCCAGTAGACGCGATGACCCCGAAGTTCAGCGCAGTGTTCTTTCAAGCATTTTTGCCAGCCTTTGCGGGTGCCAATTGTACTGGTATTGTCAAGTAGCCCCCAGTTTTCTTCTTGGCGAGTGAGTTTGGCAAACCGTTCGTAGAAGGGATAGTCAGAGGTGACAAAGGTTTCTTTGCGGTGCAGCACGGGGGGATTTTCTGAGGTGTCGTAGTCGCGGTAGACGACCTGCAAATCCCGCAGGTCAATCTGCATACTGGTGTGCAAGGCGGGATGGGGTTCGGTATCGAAGTCCGGATAGAACAGGTAAGAGATTTTCGGCGAATTCGTGTGAAACTTGACCAGGGTAGCGCCATCCATGCGACCAATGGTACGGCTGGCGCAACCTTCATAGAGTCGCAGTTGAGGATTGAGGGCTTCGAGTGCACAAACGTGGATGTAGAGGGCGTTGGGTAGGAGTTTGCCAATAGGGCTACGTTTGCAGCAGTTGGCAATCAGTCGCAAGTCTCCCACACTCAATAGCATTAGGTCAGCGGCGGCACAAGCTTGCTTGTAGTTGCCGAAGAGGGCTTTGATGTCGTTTTGAACAGTGCTATCGAGATTGCTGAATTTGGGGCGGTGACCGAATTGCGTTAGGGCAAGGTAAACCAGGAGGTCTTGGCGGCGTTTTTCTGCGATCGCATCCCATTCTTCTTGGTCGGTGGCTTGCAGAATGACTTGAAAGGCGCGGCGCAGGGTGCGAAATTCCGTGAGGATGTCGGGTACGCTTGGCAGTTCGGTTACGGTGGGGAGGCGTCCGCGTTCAGTAACGAAGGTCATCAAGGGGGCGAGGAGTTCCTCGTAGTCCTCAAACCGTTTAATATTGGCGCGGATTCTGGGGGTGGTGGTGCGGGAACGGAAGCGGGACGCCCGGAAGCTTTCGGCTTGGGCTTCATCGCGGAAGACGAAGTAGATGCCTAGGGCGACGGGAATCGCATCGACGCTGAGAACTTGGTCGATATAGGCTTTGAGTTCTTCTTGTTCGTAATACTTCTGAAAGGTATTGCGGCGCGTAACAATGCCGTCACCGTAGGCGATTTGACCAGATGCACGGTCATCAATTAAGACTTGGGCGGAAACAATCAGGACTTTTTGGGTGAGTTGCCACGCTTTGATTAGAGCTTCACGGCGTTCAGCAGGGTCTTCGATAACGTTAATGACGTAGCCCAGATTAACGATATCGGCTGGAGTGAGGGGATTGTGGGGCTGGTAGTAAGGGTCCCAACCCGCGCTGATGTAGCCTTGATTTCTCGTGCGATCGATATCGCCGCCGTGACCGCAGCCGTAATCAAAAAATGTGGTATCTTGACTTAAGATTGCACTTTCTATTGCCAATCGCACCGGCTTAGAGATGTCAGTCCGTGCGATCGCGGCTCTGTGACGCTCGATTTCAGGGGCTTCTGGGATTGGAGCAACCATAACACCAATCAAGAGCATTTCAGTTACTATACCGGACAAAGAGAATTTGTCGCTACACCAATAATGCCGGAATAAATATCTCCAACAAAGGAAGGTAGGAAAGTCTAAACCTAAAACTGCATAAGTAACTTGGGTTCAGACATAGGGAAGGGGAGAGCCGACTAGTCTCGTAAAGGTGCAATACTATGACACTGAAAATTCTCATTATTGGTGTACTTGTGACTCCGCTTTGCTTAGCTGCTCCGACTAAAGCAGAAAACCCCGAACACGTTAAGCAGTTGTTGGAAACCAAGACTTGCATCAAGTGCGACCTCTCGAATGTTGACTTAAAGGGAGCTAACTTAAAGGGCGCGAATTTGGAGGGTGCCAATTTAAAGAATGCTAATTTAAAGGATGCCAACCTGAATGGGGCTAATTTCAAGGGGGCTGTTCTACAGGATGCCACTCTCAGGGGTGCCCAACTGGAGGGTGTCAATTTAGAGAGTGTCAATCTAATAAATTCCAGGATGGATGGTGCAAATCTGGAGCGTGTCAATTTAGAGAGTGTCAATTTGGTGAATGCAAAAATGGCAGGCATCAATTTGAAGGGTGCTAATCTGAAGAACGCACAACTGAGGGGAGCCAATCTGGGGGGTGCCAACTTAGAAGGTGCTAATCTTAGTGGTGCTGACCTGACTCTTCACGACGGCTCTTTTACCTACTTAGGGTATGCCAACCTCAAGAATGCTGATCTGAGCAATGCCAAACTGAGGGCGGGCTGGCTGATGGGTGCCAACTTAGAAAGTGCCAATCTTAGTGGTGCTGATCTGGGGAGTGATTCGTATGAAAAGGGTGAGACGAAAATCAGTGCATATACCAATCTCAATAACGCAAATTTGAAAGATGCGAACCTGAGTGGTGTTCACTTGGATCGTGCCTTCTTGGTCAATGCTAATTTAAGTAGTGCGAATCTGAGCGGTGCCGACTTGGAGTTTGTTGATCTGGAGGATGCCAATTTAAGTGGTGCTAACTTGAGCGATGCCAACCTGACTAAAGCTTTTCTCAGGAATGCTAATCTGAGTGGTGCTAACCTGAAGTCAGCTCGTATAGTGAATGTCAACCTCAAGAGTGCTAACCTGAGCGGTGCCAAACTAGAGGGTACTAATTTTGAGCGCTCTAATCTGTGTGGTGTAACTATGCCTGACGGCTCAAAATCTAGGCAAGGCTGTGAGAACAGTTAAAGTTAAAGTTTCTGCCACCGTCACTAAGTAGTCTTTGGACGCTAGCGAACTACTGATGACTTACTTGGAACTCACTGCCTGTAAAATCTGACTCAGCTTTGAGGCGGCAGGGCAATAGCAATTAAGTCCTCAATCTTTTTCATATTTTGGTCACCTGCTAGGTAGCCAATGCCGCGATGCAGGTGGAGGCGAAATTGGGTAGCGAGGGTTTCTTTATCGAGAGGAAAGCCATCATTATGGCAGCGTTGTTTGAGGGCGATGAGGAGAATATCGGACATTTCGCCGCCAAAGACGCGCCAGGTTAGTTCGACATTACTGTCTGCGGGGATGGGGACGGGTGAGGGGATGGTGGGTTCGGCAAGGGAACGACAGAAGCCCCAGCGACAGAGGATGTTCCATTGGTCGATTTTGGTGTGGCGTCTTAGCTTCAGGAGTTGGTCTTTGGCGGTTTGGGAGAGTTTGAATCGGTCGATTGGGGGTTCCATTGTTCAGTTATTAGTTGTTAAAAAAATCGCCTATCCAAACTTACCAAAAATATCCCAAAACAGATATATAGGGGCACGACAATGTTGTGCCCTCTACAGTTAATCGCCCTCAAAAGTTCTTGATTAGCTATCTTGAATTGAAGGGGCTGTTGATAAGGTTTCGGCTCCTTTTTGCATTGCTTCAATATCTGATTGCGACCAAGAACGAGTGTCTTGGCAGTGATGAGCGACTAGCAACCCCCATAGCCTTGTGCGATTGAGAACTGGCACGACTAAATTAGCGCGAACCTGCATACTTCGCAAAAAATCTCGGTGGCAAGCTTGGATTGGTTCTTTTTCAATATCTGCGATCGCTCTTACTCGTCCTGCTTCGTACAAGGCAGCATATTCGCCATTAAAGCACTCATCTGGGCCGGTTGTTCCGAAGATAGAAAAGTCGCTTTTACTCAACGATTCAAAGGTAACCCGCCCCTCCCACTCGCGATAAAAGTAATATAAAACTACGCGATCGACCTGAAGAACATCTCTTAGTTGGTCTGTAGTTTCCTGAACTAAAGCATCCCTTGATAGAGTTGCAGCTAGATTGTTAACAACTTTTTGCAAACCCGGATCGGCCATCAGTTGTGTTGGAACTCCTAGAGTAGTTTGTTGTACTTCTCCTCCGATCATACAAAGTAATTTCTGCTCTTCGGCTGAACCACTGTCGAGGGAATAGCCTTGTGTTACGTTTTTATGTATTCAGGGCTACAAGAAAGCGGTTACTCCTTTCCCGCCCTAAGATTACCTACTGCAAGTCCTCTTCACCAGTCCCTAATCACCAGTCCCCAGTCCCTGGAGTTATCGGTATTCTTCTACCGGGAAGGGAGTAGGTTGACTTTTGCAAGAGGTCTATTGAACT
>DATNQP010000078.1:0-4336 GCA_036703965.1 Leptolyngbyaceae cyanobacterium | reverse complement strand
GCTGCCAGGAAAATCTCTTGAGCATGCTTGGGTAGGTGAGCTTTTACTGACTCCGGCAAGTCATCAATTTGTTGATAAGGCATAGAGATAGTTCCCTTAATGTCCTGATATGAGGTTGCGTTTGCCAAGTCGAAAACTCATACCCCTAAAGACTTAATTTTAAGGACTGGGCTTTCTCGCCTGACTTGTGTAAACGTTCAGTCCTTGCGGAAGGCTTCGACCAGTTCCTCAAGGGTGCAATTTAGCAACTGCAATAATTGCAGAGTTTGCTCTGGAAATAAACGCGGTCTTCGCGCCCCTGTTTCCCACTGTGAAACCGTAGTGACGGTTACATCCATATCCAGTGATATTTGGCGCTGGGTCAAGCCTGCACGGTTCCTCAAATACGCAAACGTGATCTGTTTTCCTTCGCCCGCCATGTTAAATTCTCAAATTAATTAAGTTAAACAAAATCTGTTGACAAATTTAAGTTAACTTAATTAATATGATAATGAAAGAATAGAGGCAGGTCAAAGAGTCGCCAAAGACTCCGGTTCACTAGCCGAGTTGCTGCTGGATACTTTATCCCGAAAGTAGCAAAAAGCAACGTAACACTATTTGGAACCTCATTCAAGCTACTTACAGGAGAGGGTATTGTGAAGTATCAAGAAAAGCTGAGTCCTTGGACTATTATCCGCATGCAACCCGACCCGAAAGGTGTTACCCTTGCCCGATTCCGTCGTCGCAGCGAGGCCGAGGGGCATCTGCTCGTATTGAAGAAGATGATGCCCCAAGGGGAGTTTGCGATCGTCTTCGAGTCTCATAGAAATGCTGTTGGTTGAATGAACCAGCTTCCTGCGGTGGGAGTAGGGGGGTTGGATTTTGGCTTAGAATTGGCAAAATAAGATTCCTCCTCCCCACTGTGTCTTTGGTTCTCTTGAAGAAGTTGGTGTGGCTATGGAACTGTATTTGATTCGTCACGGCATTGCCGCTGAGCCAGAGGATTACGCCACGGATGAAGAGCGTCCGCTTACCGGAAAAGGGCGGAAGAAAACGGGCAAAGTGGCAAAAGAATTGCTCAAGCGGGGGCTGCATTTCAACCTGATTTTGACCAGTCCCTTAGTACGGGCACGAGAAACTGCTGCCATTTTTCAAGATAGCGGTCTTACTTCCCAAGTTGATGAATTGTCCTGTCTTGTTCCCGATGGGGACATCCACGCTTGTGTGAGCTGGCTAGAAGGGTGGCGGCAAAATGCTGCTAATGACCGATGTTTGGCGCTAGTCGGTCATCAACCGGATTTAGCAAACTGGGCCCAAATCCTGGTTTGGGGTAATGCCCAGGAAAAACTTCTCCTCAAAAAAGCTGGAGTCATCGGGTTAAACATTCCAGACAGCGGGACGCCCATTGGTCAAAGCCAGTTGTTTTTGCTGACCTCACCCAAGTGGTTACTCTGACAAGGCTTTAAGGATTTAATGATATTTGTAGCACGGACGACTAATATAGAAGTTTCTGGTAAGTTAGCCTGAAAACGTTTCAAACTCATTCGGTGGCAACATGACTGTCTGCGAGTATAAGCCAGGTCTAGAAGGTATTCCCGCTGCCCAATCCAGTATCAGCTATGTCGATGGACAGAAGGGAATACTGGAGTATCGGGGTATTCGCATTGAAGAACTCGCATCAAAAAGCACCTTCCTGGAAACAGCCTATCTACTAATCTGGGGTGAGCTACCGACCCAGGAAGAACTCGCCGCATTTAAAAACGAAATTCGCTACCATCGGCGCATCAAGTATCGGATTCGGGACATGATGAAGTGCTTTCCCGAAACGGGTCACCCAATGGATGCCTTGCAAGCTTCTGCTGCTGCACTGGGTCTTTTTTACTCCAAACGGGCTTTAGATAACCCAGCTTACATCCGGGAAGCCGTGGTGCGTCTGTTGGCGAAAATCCCGACAATGGTTGCAGCATTCCAGCTGATGCGAAAAGGCAACGACCCCGTTCGACCCAACGATGACTTGGACTACGCTACGAACTTTTTGTATATGCTCAATGAGCGGGAACCTGATCCTCTAGCCGCTCATATCTTTGATGTCTGCTTGACGCTCCACGCAGAGCATACCATCAATGCCTCGACTTTCTCAGCAATGGTCACGGCATCCACGCTGACTGACCCGTATGCTGTGGTTGCTTCAGCGGTTGGTACCCTTGCTGGACCTTTGCACGGAGGGGCAAATGAAGAAGTAATCGCCATGTTGGAAGAAATTGGCTCGGTGGAGAATGTCCGACCCTATCTGGATGATTGCTTAGAGCGAAAATCCAAAATTATGGGCTTTGGTCATCGCGTCTACAAGGTGAAAGACCCACGAGCAACAATTCTTCAAGATTTAGCAGAACAACTGTTCGAGAAGTTTGGTCACGACAAGTACTATGAAATTGCTGTGGAGTTGGAACGGGCAGTTGAGGAAAAACTGGGCCACAAAGGAATTTACCCGAATGTAGACTATTACTCTGGCTTGGTTTACCGGAAGTTAGGGATTCCAACTGACTTGTTTACACCCGTATTTGCGATCGCTCGTGTAGCGGGTTGGCTGGCACACTGGAAAGAACAGCTAGCAGAAAACCGGATTTTCCGTCCGACTCAAATCTACACCGGCTCGCACGAGGGTCAGTACATTCCTATTGAACAACGCTAGTTTCGGTTATGTTTTAGCTTAAGGAACGCGATCGCTTCTCGTAAACGTAGCGTCAGAGGGAGGCGATCGCTTAAGGGAGTTTATTTGGCGCGATTAGCCGCTGAGAGGGCATACTCCAAATTGGGCTGGTACTCGACCACTTTCTTTTGAGCGAGTGCATAGGTGGACAGGCACTGTCGAATAACACTTTATTTGTCGTCTTAACAAATTATTGTCACTTTTAGGAATACAGCTAGATGCCTTGCTATAAGGACATTATAGCCATTTTTCTAGCTAGTCGCTATCACTGAGCCGAATTAACAAATTGAGTGGCGTTATTCAAATTCATAACAAATTAAGTGTCGTTTCTTCAAAATTAATTTCAATTGAAAAGTCGGCATTTTTTAACAAATTAAGTGTCACTTTTTATAGCCGATCGGGTAAGATACTCCTTGAGTTAGTACCTTTGTTCTGACTTACTGAATGGCATAGTGAGTCATACTGTAGCTGATGTCTTGAAGGTTAGAAGAGTCGCTGACACGAGTGAGCCTATGAGAACAAGCGTCTGCCTGTGTGACTGCTAATTTCGTTTTTTCACGCAGGAGCATTTCAATGACTGAAATTTCGTCTGATGCTCAAAGGCTCGCTCTAAGCGAAGCGTTGCCCGTTGTGGTAGACGCTTCACTATCAGACGTTCCCCCAATTTTTTCCTTTGATGAAGATGATGACTACCCAGAAATCTTTGATGAAGATGATGATGACTACCCAGAAATCCAGGAGGGAGAACAAGAAAGAGAAACCAACGAAATTGTAACTGGCCCACTCTCAGATGAGGCTCAGCTCAAGATGGAGGTGATCGAGAGTCTCCTTGCGACTTGCGATCGCAAAACCTATGGGGAAAAACTAAGGGAAGCAGCAGATAAACTCGGAAAATCCGTTCGGAGTGTCCAGCGACTGGTCAAAAATTACGAAGAGAAAGGTTTATCTGCCATCACCAATACGGAACGTTCTGACAAGGGTAACTACCGGATTAGCTCTGACTGGCAAAAGTTCATTACGAATACCTACAAGCAAGGAAACAACGGGAGTCGGAAAATGACTCCGGCTCAGGTAGCAATCCGGGTAGAAGGCAGAGCCAAAGAGCTAGGTTTAGAAAAATACCCCAGTCACATGAGCGTGTACCGCGTTCTTAATCCCCAGATTGAGCAGAAAGAAAAGAAACAGAAGGCACGAAATGTCGGATGGCACGGTTCGCAAGTCTCTCATCAAACTCGCGCCGGACAGACTTTGGAGCCAAGATACAGCAACCATACCTGGCAGTGCGATCACACCAAACTCGATATTATGCTGGTCGATCAGTATGGCGAACCTCTGGCTCGTCCTTGGCTAACGAAAATTACCGACAGCTACTCCACCTGTATCATGGGGATTCATCTGGGTTTCGATGCCCCCAGTTCTCAAGTGGTTGCCTTGGCATTACGCCATGCTGTTCTGCCAAAACAATATGGAGCTGAATATAAACTCAATTGCGAGTGGGGAACTTATGGCGTACCAGAAAACCTATTTACTGATGGTGGTAAAGATTTTAAATCCGATCATCTGAGGCAGATTGCCTTTCAGCTTGGGTTTGAACGCCATCTCCGCGCTCGTCCCAGTGAAGGGGGTATCGAAGAGCGGGGTTTTGGA
>DATNQP010000077.1:0-3584 GCA_036703965.1 Leptolyngbyaceae cyanobacterium | reverse complement strand
GTAGACCCGTTGTTCGTCCAAGAAAACAGTGACTCCAACAGTCGGAAAGCCGTGATTGAGTTAAATTTCCCAGAGCAATTCAAGCAACGGCAGGGAGCCAAAATCAAGCAACTTTTGAAACTATTGCATTGACCAAGAAGGGTTGATACCTCTTTTGTTATTTCCGGGTAAAAGTCAAGATTTTTGTAGGGGCGAAGCATTCTTGCCAAAAACTTAGTACGAAGCGTAGAAGCTTTATCCAAGAATGCTTCGCCCAGCTCTCAGCCCCAAAGTAACAAAAGAGGGATGAAGGTTAAGGCTTGAACTTCCAACCTTCCAACCTTTAACTTAACTCTCCTTCCAACCTTCAACCTTCAATCCCCTTGGCTGGTAATCAGACCCAAGCTTGTTCGCACAAAATCCAAACTCTCGATTTTGCCCCGGCTCGATGACCCGTCCCCAATCGAGTGGAGTGACCACATACTGTGAGCCTTGGGGTTTGAAATTACCGTTCCAACTGTTATTAATGGCAGCCTGATTCATTTGGAATGTCACTTGCCAATCACGAACTCTAGCGTTGCCCTGATTAGTGACTTGCATACTCATACAAAATCCTGTTTGCCAATCTGATTGCATATTAGATGTCACCTTTAGCTGAGATTGGCTCGTTGGAGGGACAATAAGACTCTGTTGAGGGTTTGGAGTTGGGCGGATGATGGCAGGGGTAGAACTGGGTTGAGGACTTGGAGTTTGGGAAATGCTAGGGACGACGTTCCGGTTCTGGGAAAAACGGGTTGCGCTTAGCAGTCCTTGAAGCAGTTCTTGCTTGGGAGCATCGACACTTAGCCAGTCATCTAGTAGGATGCCGCCCGTATCAGCACTGTTAGGATTCCAACTCCAGTAGGCGAAGCTCAAACTTTTTTGACGGATGTAATCCACAAGCTGCCGCTGCCAAATTCCCTCTTTAGAGTTTTTGTCTACCTGCCGACCACCAAACTCCCCAATAAAGATGGGGGCAATTCCTTTGCTAGCAATATAGTTCCATCCAGTTTCCCAGCGGCTGTAGAGATTGTTGGGAAAACGAGGTTCTGAAAACCAGGGTTGATTGTAAACGCCAGGACCATATTCATGGGGGGAATAGACTAGCTTATTGGGACGCGACAAGCGTACCGGAAAGCGCCTGACTCCTTCCAGATTGGCACCCATCCAATGGATCTTTAGCTTCTGACCTGGAACATTATTCTCGACACCTTCGACGACAATCAGCCAATTAGGGTTGATGGCGAGAATGGCATTGCCAGCCCGCTCTGCTGCCAGTCTCCAATCCGTCGTTTGATCGTTGGTACCCCAACTAGCTCGACCGTGAGGTTCATTTTTCAAGTCTGCCCCAATGACGTTGGTCTGATTTTTGTAACGGGTTGCCAACATTTTCCAGGTATCAATCCAGTTAGCTTCCGTAAACCCGTCACCGTACCATAACTCCGGAATGCGCTGGTCGTTAAGCCTGTGACTGTCGAGCAGAATTAATAATCCCTGCCGGTCTGCCTCCTGAATAATGGAGTCCATAACCTGTAGCGGCGATTTGCCTTGAAGTTCCTGATTGCTGCCGATGCTAAAGTCAATTCCCGTGACATTTGAGGACAAGAGAGATTGTACGGAGTAGGGAAGCCGGATGACGTTGTATCCCAAGCTTTTGATCTGCGCCAACATATCCTTGTAATCGCGTTTCCACAAGCCTTGGGGGGCATGCGTCTCTGTCTCTATGCCAAACCAGTTCACACCTCTAAGTAATACAGACTGACCGGTGGCATCGATGATTTTTGAGCCTCGGGTTGAAAGCGGTAGCTGAATCATTCCAGAGCTTGCAGCATCCACAGGGCTTTGAGAAGACCAGACCAATCCCATGAGCAATGAAAACACCAAGGCTAACCCGAACCCAAGTATTCTCTTATACAGTCTGAAATTGGTTCGTTTCTTCCTAGGAGCGTATTGTCCTACACTCCTACAACGTTGCGTGTGTAGTGACTGTGATTTAGACATAGTTGTGAAAAGTGACGCGGTTGATTTGGTTGGAACGAGAGAAGTGATGTTAACTCAACCCATGACTAGCTAAATGTTGTTAGCCTTTTCTATGCGTCCCTCTTGCTAACTTGACAACATCTAGCTAGTAATACTTCCACTCATGACACCTGTTTAGAGGAAAAAGTGCCTTTTAATTTTAGAAATGCAAGCTAACTCAATTCCTATTAAATTTTACTTGCAGCTCTATAGCTCTATTTTGTTCTTCTCGGTGAAGAATAGAACTTGTATGGAAGTGCAGCCTTCAGAGTCAAACACTTGGTGGGGCGTCAAAAGCTCTCTCTACAAAGGTTTCACTCATAGTCTATGCTTTAAGATGGACGGTTGCGATCGCACTCATTTTTCCAAAGATACCTGAATTTATACAACTCAAGCTAATGTTATTCTGAGTCATTTACTAGATTTATTTGCATACCTAGATGTTCCAGTCTAAAGATGGTTTTTCAAGCTAAGGGAAAATTCATAATAAGTTTATTCGATTACTACGTTCTTCATCACTACTTTATGGAAATCTCCTGACAGAAAGATTAACTTAAAAGAAGCAAAAGATAAGGAGGTTCACGCTACTGCCTCTCTCCGGCTGACTCGGTAAGCAAGTAGGCGCAAGTTGAACTCTCTTAATACTCCTGAAGATCACAACTGTCACTGGGAACTATCAATCATGACTAGCTCACCACTTAAGAAATTCGTCCTTACACCAGTAGTGCTGTCGGCAGCAGTCTTTGCCGCACTAACCTTACCGCTAGCTGTGCTTGGCTCAAAGCCAGTGACCATCAAACTCCAGAAGGAGCCAGTGTTTCAAGGTCAACTGCGGGATGTTGCGACTCCCTATCTCGGCTTGGCAAGTGCGCTGAGTCTGGGGGCAGGTATCGCCGGTGTTGCTGTTACCGGTTGGCGGGTCTCTTCGCGCAAATCATCTCAAGCTGAGGCACAATTATCGGACCTCGAACAACACCTTAAGGAAAAGGAAGCATTGCTTGAGCAACTTAAACTCTCAGAATCCCGCGTCGCCGCTGCTGGACTGGGAGCGTTTATGGATGAAGAATTGCCCCTTGCACAATCCCTCAAAACTCCAGAGGCAAACCAAGATGCTGGACAGGTGAAGGAACCAGTGATGGTTACGGCTCAACCCGTTGAAGTTCAACCTGTGGCGATGCCTCAAACCACGGTGCAAGCAGCGGCAGCGAAGTTTGCTTCTGCCCAAACTTTCCTAGGTTATACTCAGTCGAATGGTTCAGGTAAGCTATCCTCGCAGGTTAACTCACCCACGCCAGGGGAGGTGGAGGAACTCCACACACAACTCCAACAAGTCATGGCTCAGATGGCGTCTCTGCAAGTGGCTCTCTCTGCTAAAGAGAGCGATCTAAAATCTGAGGTACAAGTGCCTGCAAGCACGGCGCAGCTAAAAGTTGTCAAATCTTGGTCTGTACACGAGTTAGCTTCTTAGAGATTGCTTGGAGATTGTTTGGGTTGTGGGTGCATCTCCCTGTTACTCTAATTATCCAATTTCAAGCTCCGTCATTCTC
>DATNQP010000076.1:0-11854 GCA_036703965.1 Leptolyngbyaceae cyanobacterium | reverse complement strand
GCTGGCAGTAACTCCAGCTCAAAGTCAACCGGCTTAGTATAAAGCTCTGGCTTAATCTGCTCTTCCAAAGCCGTTCCTAGCAGAAAGCCATCCCCCAAGGGTTCCTTGACAATGACATCAAAGTTAAATTGCTGACCAATACGCACCTGTTCCGGTAAAGTGACTTCCACATCGGGGGGATTGGCTCCTGAGGTTAGCTGAGTGCGCTCTGCCAAAATGTCCTGCTGGACAATTTTTTGACCTTCAAAGCGCTGGCGCGATCGCAACGTCGATTCGAGCTTCATACTCAAATTGTCACTAGCTTGAGTCCCAGTAATGTAGGTAACCGTTTCTGCAACAATGCCGTTGCCCTCACTCTTCCAATCCCGGAGTTCTGTGCGGTAAGTCAACTGGGGGTAACGCTCCCAGAATTTACTCAAAGCTTGCTCCATCGCGGCGCGAGTTAAGCCATCGGAATTCTTGAAATTAGCACCATAAAACTGCGCGATCGCCTTGACATCCCGGCGATTCGCTGCTGCATCAATTTGCGTCAGAACATCTTTGAGCTGGGGGGGTGCGGTTTCGGGACTTGCGGCTTGAGCATCAAGATCCCATCCTGCTGTTAAACCTACAGTTAAGAGGACAAATACTGACCAGCTCAAAGGGAGAGACTTAGCATTGGTGCTAAGAGACTGGGAGAGCCGACGGAGTGAAGTTGCCGGATTGCGCATTGGGGGAATAGTAAGGAATAGTTGAATATAAAGAAATTGGCGTCTGAATTCTGGCAGCCTAAATGCTATATTCGCCAATTAACAACTGATTTTCGATTGTAGCTGAGAGTACAGCCGCCTGTAGGAGAACCAGAAACCTTGCCTCACCCACCAATTCGATTGTTGATTGCCGCCAGTGGCACTGGGGGACACTTATTTCCCGCGATCGCGATGGCCCAACAGTTGCAAGATTATAAAATCGAGTGGCTAGGTGTCCCTGACCGGCTCGAACGCGAGCTAGTACCCGCTCAATATCCCCTCCACACCATTCCTGTAGAAGGCTTTCAACAACGCTTTGGGCTGGGTACGCTGAAAATCTTGGGACGGCTTGCCAGTTCCGTTCATCAGGTGCGGCAGCTACTCAAAACCCAGAAAATTGATGGCGTCTTCACCACTGGCGGTTACATTGCCGGACCCGCGATTATTGCAGCCCGCTGGCAGGGGTTGCCTGTAATTCTACATGAATCCAATTCAATTCCCGGCAAAGTGACTCGCTTTTTCAGTCCCTTGTGTAGTGCCGTTGCCCTTGGCTTTGAATCAACATCTCAGTCCCTACCCAGAGCAAGGACGGTCTATGTTGGGACACCAGTACGCTCTAGTTTTCAAGAGGTTCAGACGCTTGAACTCCCGATTCCAGAAGACGTGCCATTAATTGTAGTGGTGGGAGGTTCTCAAGGCGCGATCGCAGTGAATCAACTGGTGCGTCAGTGTGCCCCCGTTTGGTTTGAGGCAGGTGCCTGGATTGTCCATTTAACGGGTGAGAAAGACCCAGACGCCGCCAGTCTCCAACACCCTCACTATATCCAAATGCCGTTTTATGACAACATGGCGGGGCTACTGCAACGCGCTAATCTAGCAATTAGCCGCGCCGGTTCAGGGACGTTGACTGAACTTGCCATAACCCACACCCCCTCCATCCTGATTCCCTACCCTTACGCTGCCGAAGATCACCAAGCCTTCAACGCTGCCAGCTTTGTTGATGCGGGTGCCGCTTTAGTGTTTCGTCAGGCGGAACTGACGCCGCAACTCCTGGAAAGTAAGGTATTGAATTTACTACAGTCACCTCAACTGTTGCAGGAAATGGCTCAAAAAACCGCTACCCTAGCGGTAAGTGATAGTGCTGAACGTCTTGCTGCCTTGGTGCGTCAGCTGATAGAGACAAAGGCGAAAGAAAACCATGAAACTTAGTATCCTGACAACTTCTGCTTTACTGCTCACCACCGCTTTCGTGATGCCAGTCAAAGCGCAAGATACCCAACCCATCACGCCCCCTCCTCAAGGTCAGGTGAGTGGAGATCAGGTTTTGGAGGCTTGTTCCCAAGACCAAGCCAATACCTTGCCCGTCCCATTCACAGACATTTCGCCCAACCACTGGGCATTCAAAGCGGTCATGAGTATGTATTACTGCGGTGCCTATCGGGGAGGAGTTCCACCGGAGCAGGTCAAGCCCTTTTTACAACCCCAGCCGCCTCAGCGGATGAGTAACCAAGCTCCCACAGAGTCCGTTCTCAGGAGTTCCAAATCAAAAAGTATTTAGGGTAGGGGCGAGTCGCTTGTCACAAGAGTGAGTGGGACAACCGATTACCTTTGTTGACTCGCCCTCTAGGGAGCATTTATTTTCTGGAAGTCCCTAACTCAAAGCTTGCAATCAGTACGTCATAATCGCCCGTTATACAGGTCTCAATAAACGCAGCCCAGCTCAAGATCGAAGCAGCTCAAGCCCACTTCTCAAGGCTTCCTGCCACTGCACTGAATTCTGAACTTCGCTCAACAAAAGGGGTGGATGCACAGAGGCAGAGCGTTCTTGTTGTAGCAACAATTTCCACCAGCCCACATCATGCCACCTATCAAGTTTATATCCACACAAGGGGTAGACACCTACTAGTTCAAAACCAACAGCCTCATGCAGAGCAACACTTGCTGGGTTGGGTAAGGTAATTCCTGCATAGACGTTATAAAAACCTTGGAGTTGAAGTAACTTGAACAGAGACGTGTACAAGGCTTTGCCGACTCCTTTTTTTCGATGTCCAGCAGCGATGTACACGGATGATTCTACACACCATTGGTAAGCGGCACGGGTACGGTGAGAGCTAGCATAGGCGTAACCTGAGAGTTCTCCCTCGATTTCACAAACTAGCCAAGGCATCCGCTCCAGATTGCCGATAAGGCGCTGACGAAATTCGGCTTCGCTGGGTGCTTCCACCTCAAAGGAGATCGGAGTTTCGCGTACAAGCGGAGCATAGATTGAAAGCATCTTCTGGGCATCGCTTTCATTAGCTAGCCTGATTGCAGCAAGCATAGCGGGTTACCTTTAAGAGACACTGAACTATTAATTGTGTCGCAAAATGTGATTTCAAAGGGAATGAGGGCACAATAGCCAACTTGATTCCCCCAATTGCCTAAAATGAATCCAGTACCCAGTAAAGAGCAAAAAGCTTGAGTATGGCAAAAACCGTTGCCGATGTCATGACCCCTGACCCCATCATCGTGGGACCCCAAACGCCTCTCAAGGAGGCAATAAAAATTCTTGCAGAACGACGCATCAGCGGTTTGCCAGTGGTGGATGAAGCAGGCAAATTGGTGGGCGTCATTTCAGAAACGGACTTATTGTGGCAGGAGACGGGGGTAGAGCCGCCAGTCTACATTATGTTCCTGGATAGTGTTATTTACTTGGAAAACCCAGCACGTCATGACCAAGAACTCCACAAGGCGCTGGGGCAAACGGTTGGGGACGTGATGAGTGATGAGCCAGTGACGGTGAAGCCCGATCAACCCCTGCGGAAAGCTGCCAAGCTGATGCAGGAAAAGTCAATTCGACGACTGGCAGTGACGGATGATGCGGGTAAGGTAATTGGCATCTTGACTCCTGGAGATATTGTGCGGGCAATGGCAGCGGAGTTTAAGGACTGATGGGGTAAATATTCAGCTGTCGCTTGTGACGCTTATCTCTAGTTCATACATCTAAAGCGCTTTTTTCATTTTCCCTAACATATGAGATTATCCGCTGTGGATTGAATGGTTAGGGCTGGAAGACCAAAGAATCTTCTAACGAGACAAGTTGATATCCCGCCTCGGCTGGCGACACGACTGAAATAAAAACCAATGGTTCATCACCGTTATTGAATACTCCATGCACACATCCGGTATGAGCGACGACCACATCCCCTGCAATGATCGGCTTCGTAGTGCCTGCTTTATCCAAATAATATTCCCCCCTCCCAGTCAAAACAGTCCAAGTATCTTGCCCGTGAGGATGGATGTGGGCGAGGATTGCCTGTCCTGGCTTGATGTACCAAGCTACAACGACAGCATCCTTGGATTCCGTAATCACTGAACGAACAGGCTCCCCGTCCGTCGGCTCAAAAAATTTAGAACTGTTGAATATCCTGGTCGTACTCATCTTTATTCTCTCTATTGGAAATACACTACACCAGCACAAACAGTGGCACCGTTGAGAATTCTCTGAGATGTGATTGTCTCACTGATCGCCTCAAAGAATTGTTTCAGGGATGACCTTACAGCAACTTCACTCTGAATACTGACTTAACTCCTCTCCTTGCGTTTGGGATAGAATTCCTGGTTCAATTCATGAGGCAGGGCAATTGAAACTTGGACTTCAACCAAGTGATAACCGTTGCCTCGTGCTACTAATAACAAACAACCAATAACCAACAACTACTAATGAGCGTTACTCGTGAGTCTGTCCAACAGTTACTGAGTTCAGAGGACTTTGGTCAGCGCATCAGTGGGGTTAACCAACTACGCCAACTCGAACCCTCAGTGGCGTTTGAGTTAATCCAGCCAGTTGTAACTGACACAAATACTCGTGTCCGATATGCGGCGGTAAGCCAGCTAGATACGTTGGGGGGTCAAGATTTACAGGCGACTTTGACAATGTTACGCGATCGCCTTGTCAATGACTCAGAACCCGATGTCCAAGCAGCGGCAGCGGACGCCTTGGGAGCACTGAAGCTCACAGAAGCCTATGAAGATTTGCAGCAGCTTTATCACCAGACTCCTGAATGGCTAGTTCAGTTCAGTATTATTGCGGCTTTGGGGGAACTAGGCGATCCGCGCTCTTTTGAACTCCTAGAGGAAGCGCTCAATTCCAGTATCAGCCTTGTCCAAACTGCGGCGATTAGTTCTTTGGGAGAATTAGGTGATGTACGTGCGGTACCCTTGTTAACTCTCTATGCCACAAATCCAGACTGGCAGATTCGCTACCGACTGGTGCAGGCACTCAGTAGATTGGGGGGAGCAGAGGCTCACGCAACGCTGGAAGCTCTGACGAAGGATGAAAAAGCGGAAGTTGCTCAGGAGGCTCAAGCGAGTTTGAAGTTAGCTTGAGAAATTCCTCTAGCAATTCCTCAAAAAAGCACTAATGTCTAGATATGCATGCTTTGCCCGTGTTGTCAATGCATAATTTTTAGCTTCAGTAAAAAAGAAAATCCCACTGGATTAGGGGCAGTGGGGTACTCACATCTACTTTTCATATAACAGTTTGAAGCCTTGAGCAGAATTGAGAAACCGAGAAATTCCCTAAAGATAGTCAGCTATGTTAAGTACTATTTCCGGGAATTTGCTGAGGTCTTAGCCCAAGTTCCCCCTGCCGCTCTATGAATCAGCCTCATCAATTACCGGTGTCACAACATTAGCAGAGGGTGAGTCTTGCTGCTGCACAACTGCCTTGAGCTTGAGGTAAAAGCCAGAAGGGTCTGGGGGTGGGGTGAATTGGTGAATCGGCGGTTTGCTAACCTCACATCGGGACCAATCGGCATCGTAGGGAGAACTGGCACCTGTATTGCTCAGCTCTTCTGGGAGTTGGTCATCCAACTGAATGGGTATCTCAGTCAAATCTTCAAGGGCAGTCGTTGCTAGGGGTGGAGTATCTTGTTTAGTTGTTGGCTCTTGGTCTTGTGCCATTGCCTCAACCCTCGCAGACTCTGCGCTCCGAGTTAAGCGCGGTAGCTCAGCTGAACTTTTTTCTGCTAGCTCTTCTGGAGCCAATCTAGAGGCACTAACAGATAACAACGCTTCAGTCTCATCGCTGGTGTCATAGGCACTGGGAGTTAGGGGCGGCAGGCTGTACTCTGAGTTTAAGTCAGCTGACTCACTATCGAGTGGTGTTGTCAAATTTTGGGGGAGTTTGCGAGAAATCAGTCGCTCAAACTCATGATTAAAGCGATAGATTGGCTGTCCACGCCTAGCCCAAACGGCTAAGATTTGCTCAACAGAAACGGCTTTGTAACGTCCCTGATATAACGCCTCAATTACACTCAGACGTATCCACTTGGTTGGATAGCTCCTAAGCCACAAATTAACTAATTCTTGCGCCTTGTAACCCCTCAGTTCAAACCCGTAGTGACTGAGCAAGGCAACGGCATAGGCAACAGCTGAGTCTTTAATTGGCTCCATTCCCTCCAGACCTCAACTCAGCAGTGTCGAAACACTATAAGGGGAGTTGCTTGCACTCACCCGTCCTGTTCTCACCAACGCCTGATACACAAAAGCCGTTACCTCAGCGCGTGTGACTTCTCGTTTCGGTTGTAACTGGTTTGGCGTGGGGTAGTTAACAATAATGCCAGCCTGGGTAGCAGCAGCAACCGCTGGTAGAGCATAAGCTGGAATGGTATCGCGATCCTGGTAGATTTCCAAGACTGATTCTGAGGCATTGGGTAGAGAAAGCCCATGCACTAGAGAGGTAATTAGCTCAATTCGCCGCAAATTTTGCTGGGGGTGAAAGGTTTGATCGGGAAACCCGGAGAGAAAGCCCCCACGATAGGCTTGGCTAATCACGGGTAATGCCCAAAAATCAGCAGGAACATCAATAAATTGGGTCACCGGACGAATTGGCGTTGGGTTAAAAACTTTGACAACCAAGGCGGCATACTGCGCCCGATTCATCGGTGCATCGGGTTTGAAGCTGCCATCTCTCAAGCCACTCACAAGGTTAAGGCTTGCCAAGGGGCGAATAAAGCTAGCCGCCCAGTGTTCCTGAATATCGGTGAATGAAGGAAGGGACGAGTCAGGGCTGACAATATACGGAGAGGCGATCGCTTCGGCTCGTCCCGTTGACACCAATGCCTGGTAAATCAACGCCGCCACCTCAGCACGGGTAATACTACGCATGGGTTCGAGCTGATTGGGTTTAGGATAATTCACCACCAGTCGTCGTTGAGTCGCCGTGGCGATCGCTTCTGTAGCATAGCTGGGAATCTGAGCGCGATCGCCATAAAACTGCAATACATTCGGATTGCCACCGCTTAGCCCCAAACCACTCACCATCGACACCAGCGCTTGTACTCGCGTCAGATTCTGTTGGGGGCGAAACGTCTTATCGGGAAATCCTGAAACAAAACCCATACTCGCGGCTTGGCTGATTGCTCCTGATGCCCAAAAGTCAGCGGCGACATCCACAAACACCCCTGTCCCTACACCCGTTTGCCGAGGCAAGTCAAACGTCTTAGCAATGATTGCCGCATATTCTGCCCTAGTAATGCTGGCTTCTGGCTTAAACGTGCCATCGGGAAAACCCCGAATCAGACCCCTTGTCACTAATCCCTGAATAAATGCCGCTCCCCAATGGCTTTCGATGTCACTAAACTGAGTAGGACCCGTCATCGGAGCCGAGACTTGAGCTACGCCCAATACAACCTGACCCTGCACCTGGGCAGGATTCAACTGATTGCCCACCGAAACTAAGGTCAACGATGTGCTATTTTGCAAATCAACCCTACCGTTATCCCGGAAGATATTCCCGGCTGGGTCTTGGCTACTTCCCAAATCGGGTCGAGCATTCCCCGTGACCACCAGACCCCCACTAGTATTTTTCTCAATCAGATTACGGCGCAGCACGGGTCGCGCCTCCCGCGAGAGGAAAACCCCAGCGTTGTTGCCCATTAGTTTGTTGTCCGCGATTAAAGGTGCCGCCGAGTCGCTAATTGCAATGCCATATCCTGTTTTTTGACAAACATTGCGCCGCACTTCTCCCTTAGCATTGCGCACCAAAAAAACACCACTAGCGGCATTGGCGATAAATACATTATCCAGAATTAAGGGTTTGCTGGTGCCGGTGACAAATACCCCCTCACGACCGCAATTGGTAAAGGTATTGTTAGCTAGTATCGGTGAACTGGATTCAATCCAAACACCCGTACCCCGTTCCACCACATTGCTCACCGTCACTCCTCGCAACTGGGCGTTAGAATCGAGCCGCAGTGTAATCTTTTGACTTCCAAACGTCGGGCTGCTATATTGTCCACTCCCAGAGATCGTAATTCCCTTCCCTTTACTCGGTTCATTCCCCAACACCATCACCCCAGCTGGGAGAACCAGGGGAAATACTTCCCCTCCAGCAGCATTGTACGTTCCCGTGGCTAGGTGAATTGTTGTTCCTGCTGTTGCTGAGGCGAGGGCTTTCGTTAATGTTTTGAATGGAGCAGTGGAGGAACCAGCACCAGTATCCTTGCCAGTCACTGGGTTGACGTAAAGAGTGGATTGAACCATGATTTGCTTTGGAGAAGGGACTGAAGATAGGGAATATGCAGGCGATGAAAGGAGTCACAATTGAGAATTTAGAAACCAGAATGACCCCACCGGCTAGGGGAGGAGTTTCAGGATCGAAGAAATCTCTTATTCTATATCCACCCAGTTTGGGATTAGACTTGCACCACTGATTCATCCGGCAGTCCCAGGACCGTCATTCTGATTCCTGGCTCCTGAACTCCTGAATTCTTGTTTGTAAATTAGGAATTGGGGACTGTGGCACTGATTTGAAGTTACCCAATCCTCTATCCCTATTAATCAATCCCGGAACGCAGCAACAATCACGACTATTCCCCCATGATTGAAGTCGAGCATCTCAGCAAAATTTACGGCTCTACCCCAGCCATTCAGGACGTTACCTTTAGCGTAGAGCCAGGAGAAATCCTGGGCTTTCTCGGACCAAATGGTGCCGGTAAAACGACAACCATGCGGATTCTGGCTGGATATTTACCGGCAACGAGTGGCACCGCTCACATTGCTGGCTACGATGTTCATGAAAATTCTATGGCGGTACGCAGCCGGATTGGCTACTTACCAGAGACGCCCCCCCTTTATCCGGAAATGACGGTTGAGGGATTTTTGCACTTTGTAGCACGAATTAAAGGTGTTGCAGCAGGCGATCGCACTCTCAAGGTGAAAACAGCAATAGAACGCTGTAACCTGACTGAAAAGCGCCAAGTCCTCATCCGTAAGCTTTCCAAAGGCTTCCGGCAGCGAGTTGGTATTGCTCAAGCGATCGTTCATGACCCACCCGCCATTATTTTAGATGAACCCACAGTCGGTCTCGACCCCCGACAAATCATCGATGTTCGTAACTTAATCAAGAGCCTCGCCGGTGAGCATACCATTATCCTCTCCACTCACATCTTGCCAGAAGTGAGTATGACTTGTAGCCGCGTAGCTATTATCAATCGGGGTCGCATCGTGACAACAAATAGCCCTCAAAATTTGTTGGCTCAGTTGGTAGGAGGGTCAGGCTATGAACTAGAGGTAGACGGCAATCCGATAGAGTTACAAAAGCTCTTGCAAATTATCCCTGGAATCTGCCTAGTAGAAATCGTTCCCGTTGATGATTTACCCCCCAATCGCTCCTTGATTCGCATCGTCTGTGCACCCGGAGCAGAACCCGGACGCGATATTGCGGCTGTTACCATTGGGGCAGGTTTTGGATTACATGAAATGCGACGCACTCGCGCCACTCTAGAAGATGTCTTTTTAGAACTAACAATGCAGGATGTGGGAACTGCGGAGTTGGGATTGCAGACTACAGAAGATGATTCTTCCCAATCCCAAATCCCCAATCAGCTATCCCAAACTGGAGGAAAATCATAAATGGGTGTAATTATTGGCAACATTTTGGCGATTTTTCGCAAGGAATTGCAGGGGTATTTTGCTTCACCCCTGGCTTATATCGTTGCGAGTCTCTTCTGGTTACTCTCTGGCTTCTTTTTCGTCGCGATTCTCCTGAGTCCGCAAGGCATCCTTCAGCAAGTGGCAGCGCGGGACCAACTGGGTGTACCAACACCGCCAGTGGATGTCGCCTATGAATTTTTGAGCTTTTTCTTGAGTGTTATGGGTTCACTTTCCTTATTTGTGCTGCCAGTTCTCTCAATGGGGCTTTATGCGGAGGAACGCAAGCGTGGGACATTGGAGCTATTAGCAACATCGCCAATTACGAACTGGGCAGTGGCAGTAGGGAAATTATTAGGTGTGCTGGCGTTTTTTACGGCTATGGTACTACCGTTACTTGCCTATGAAGCGATCGCTCTTAGTGCAGCCAATCCCCCCATTCAACCGGCTGTACCCTTACTCGCTCATGCTGGGTTAATTTTATTAGCCGCATCAATTCTCTCCCTAGGGATGTTCATTTCCTCCCTCACCGATAGCACAATTCTGTCAGCCATCCTCACCTTCGGGGTGATTTTGTTCCTTTGGGTGATTGATTTAATCGGCAAAAGTATTGGTGGAACTGTGGGCGACGCCCTAGGTCATTTATCGTTGCTGCAAAACTACAACAATCTGGTTCAGGGTGTTTTGGATACGGGCAGTCTAATTTTGTTTGCAAGCTATATCGTTCTCGGATTATTTCTCACGGCTCAATCCATTGATGCCTTGCGCTTCCAGCGTTCTTAGGCACTTTTGGAAAATTCAACCTAGTTTCACAAGCACAACTTAGGTACAAGTCGAATTTTACAGTTCTCATCTCAGCCAGCGCTGAGGTTTGATGGAATTAGCCAGATAGGAAGGATTAAACAAGAGCTTGTAGCCTTCACATTTAAGTTTGAGCCGCTTATGTTTAGTCTGACCTATCTGTTAATTCAAACCTCGGAGGAGAGCCATGCAACGCCATATTATTATCAGCCTTAAAACAGCCAATAGCTTTGGCAAAACTCAACAGCTAATTCCCTTACCAGAGACATTAATTACTGAGCAATTAGAGCAAGTTTCTAAAAATTCGCATCTGGCCGAGAAAAGCCAGGAAAATCACGATGAGCCAGCCTCCAACGTGGGAACGCCTCTGCAAACTGACCGTTGGATTTACCGGATTGTAGTAGGCGCACTGGCATTAACTTTAGTATTTTCTATCGGCGGTGCGGTTTGGCTTCAATCCAATGATAAAGATATTCCTGAGATTCTTATTGGTTTAGGGACAGGAGCGTTAGGTGGTTTGGCGGGACTTTTAGCACCTACTCCATCTAAAGAATAGTTGCTCACACTTGTCTTTACTCACCTCTTTAAACTTCAGTTGATGAGAAATCTGGGTAATGATGGTCTTATAGGCGATCGCCTATTCTCTTATCAATTGGAACAGCCTCTGAGCTAGCTTATGGTGAGGAACTCCATTATTGATTACTCCACTCCCTCCAATAACTTCGCCACTTGATCTGGAGCCGGAAGCTGTTCCTTTAGTTCTTGAGGAACTGTGGAAACAATCCGATAACTTGCCACTCCAATCGGTTTATTGGATTCTCTCAGGGCATATTCTACAATAGTTTTGTTCTTGGACTTACAGAGGATACCTAACAGAAGGATTTTCATCGGGGAGTCGCACCTTGTCATCTAAGGCAGCTAAATAAAACTGCATCTTGCCTACATACTCAGGCAAAAATTTCCCAATCTTTAGCTCTACTGCCACTAAACATTTTAAACGGCGGTGATAGAGGAGTAAATCAATAAAGTATTCCTCATTGTCAATTTCCAGGCGATACTGACTACCCATAAAGGTAAGCATTCCCCCCATTTCCTGCAAACAGGGTTCAACCTTTGTTAGAATTGCCTGTTCTAATTGACGTTCACTATGTTCGTCTCCCAATTCTAAAAAGTCAAAGGTGTATTCATCTTTGACGGCGAGTTTGGCTTGGTCGCGGATATTCGCTGGCAAAGTCTGTTCAAAATTGGTTTGGTTCAGTAGCGTTTTTTCATAGGTTTGATTTTCAATCTGGTGGATGAGTACATTTTTCGTCCAGCCAAACTTGCGCGTCATGCGGAGGTAAAATTCCCGCTCTAAGTCATTTTTGCACTTCTCCATGATGACCAGATTGTGAGTCCAGCCAATTTCT
>DATNQP010000075.1:0-16725 GCA_036703965.1 Leptolyngbyaceae cyanobacterium | reverse complement strand
CCGTGAGGAACTAGAAGCCATGCTGGGATTGAGCGAATTGCGACAAACCAGGGTTTATCAAGAAGCCCGTGAGGAAGGTCGTCAAGAGGGCATTGAGCAGGGTCTTGAGCAGGGTCTTGAGCAGGGTCTTGAGCAGGGCATTGAGCGGGGTCAGCTACAGGCTAAGTTAAAAATGGTGCCTAGGCTACTGCAACGGGGGCTGAGCCTAGAGGAGGTAGCAGAGCTGTTAGAGCTAGACATTGAAACTGTTAGACGCGCTATCCAGGAGCAGTCCTAAACACGGTACTTGTGCTACTGTGCCCTAAAGGATGAAACCTAGAGAGAGTCAGTGAAAACCGACGACAATTTCTACCAACTATTACTGAGCGACCTAGTGATTATGAAATTACGTAATTTTTGGCTAATTATTGTTGCGATCGCATTTCTACTAATAGCCATTCCTGTACAAGGGAGTCTTGCTCAGCACAGTCCACAGCTTTTTGCCCAACAACTTAAACTTAACTGTAATAGTCCGCAGACTACGTCCGAAATAAACCAGTGTGCCAGTCAAGAAGTTCAGGCAGCAGACAGAAAACTCAATCAGGTCTATCAACAACTCAAACCAAAACTCAGGAGAAATCAGCAGCAGAGAATAACCAATGCTCAACTTGCTTGGATAAAGTTTAGAGATGAAGCTTGTAATTATGAGAAAGGACAGTTTGAGGGGGGTACCCTCGCTTCTTCCACCTACAGCTACTGCATTGCGCGGGTAACAAGACAGCGGCTATCAGATCTGGAGGAGTATTTGGAGCAAGCGCAGTTGTAGGAGATACTTAGGTGGCGATCGCAAAGCACACCAAACAAGCCAACAGATTGTATTCATAGCAAATCCGGGTCTGCTACCCCCTTTTTCGGCAACCCACAAAACTTTGTAGAGACGTTCCGGCTGTTTGTGTTAGCGCAGCTCTGCGTTAGCCTAGCATGGTGCGCAGCAGCAAACGTCTCTACGACTAGAACTTAACTTGGGGCGTGGATTGATTTTTCATCCTTCATAATCACTGTCAATCTCAATATCAAGTGTCTCTTCATCAATCCTCACGTACAGGACGTTCGGACGGCAGCAAACTTGACAATCTTCGATATACGACTGTTGCCCACCAGCGCTTAGGTCAATAAAGGTCAGATTAGGTTCACCGCAGAAAGCACAGGTATATTCAGCTGTTGTTTGCATTTAGATTAAGACTTAAGTACTGAGTGGACTTCATCACTTGACTGGCTGAAGTTCCTTCGGAGACTGACGGAACTGGCTAGTGGCGGCATCCAGGTGCTTTAGTAATGTTGCCTGAGGAAGCGGCCCTTGCAAGTGACTCCAAGGTAAAACTTGGTCAGTTGACCAATCAGCATGAACATAGAAATCTAGCTCAGGCAGCTGCCCTCGTAGTTCCTTGAAGGCGCGGCGGAAACTGCCCACAGAGTCCCCATAGTGGCGTGTTAGTTCCAAAAGATGAGATAAACGCCGATCGCCTCTGGAAATAAGTGCTTGAATCACTGACCAGTTATAGCTTTCTGGTCGAAAATCCATGCCTTGCGATCGCAAATTCTTCTGCAAAAACTTCAGCCGCTTTTCGGCTTGGGGATTCACCCCAAACCACTGAAATGGTGTATGGGCTTTCGGGACAAACGTACTGCAACCCAGCGTCAAGCGTAAACCAGGAACCGCTTTCTTAATGTCTTGCATCATTGCCACCGTCTGTTCAACGTCTGACATCTCCTCACCGGGAATACCTACCATCCCGTAGAGTTTGAGACTCGTTAAGCCACCCGCTTTCGCATTTACTGCCGCTTGGATGATTTCTTCGTTTTTCAGCTTCTTGTTGATAATTTGCCGCAACTGTTCCGAACCACTTTCCACCGCGATCGTAATTGAGCGGGTGTCTCGTTTTGCTAGCGTCTCTGCCAGCTTCGGCGTTACCGTATTCGTCCGTACTGAGGCAATACTCAACCGCACATCCTCATACTTGGGTTGAGAGAGGTAATCCAGTAATACTTCAAACTCTGGATGCTGCGTCACAGATGCCCCTAGTAAGCCGATGCGATTAGTGACTTCTAGCCCCCTCTCGATTGCTGGAATCAACGAACCTGTAGCACTTGGCGTCCGAAACGGCAGCGTTAGATAACTCGCCAAACAGAAGCGGCACATCTCTGGACAACTGCGTACTACTTCCACCATGTAGATGTTTTCCCATGCCGCTTTCTCAGTCACCACGGTGGAGGTAGAGAGGGTATTGCCTCGATAAGTTTGCTTTTCTACCTGGGTGGGAATTTGAGTATCCACCGGCCCAATTGACTGTATTGCCCCAGCTGAGTCGTGGTAAGTCACCTCATACAAGCTGGGAACATAGACCCCTGGCACCTGCGCTAGATGCCGCCGTTGCGTTTTTCGGTCAGCTGTGCGGACTTCTTTGTAAGCCTCAATAAAATCACCTAACAGGTTTTCCCCATCTCCCAGCAAAATCACATCAAAAAAATCAGCAAAGGGTTCTGGGTTGGCAGTTAGTACCGGCCCCCCCCCAAACACGAGAGGATGGTGATGGGAACGCTCAGCTGACCTCACCGGAATCTCCAGAAATTCCAGCAAATTCAGGATATTGACATAATCCAATTCCCAGGAGAGGGAATAGCCCAACAATTCCGGTTGGTCCGGCAATGGCTCATGGACATCGGTGAATAAGCGGCTCACCTGGAGGTCAGAGCGCGATGCCAGAGATGCCCACACCACCTGGTAACCCAGGCTGGTAATACCCACGCTGTATTCATTTGGGAAGGCAAAGATTGTAGGGATAGCGCCAGCGTTGGCGATCGCTGGTGTAAACAGGAGGCGTTCGGATGCAAATACCACAGGGGTCACAGGCGGTGGGTGATTTTAACGGAGATAGTATCTCACTTATATTTAATTTTAAGAATTAGAATCGGTATCGCCAAAGTCAGGGTTACGACGTTTGTCACAATCACAGGCAACGCCTGAATAGAAACTCCATACACGATCCATAGAAAAACACCAATGGAGAAGGTAATCATCATCACTAAAGAAACATCTTTAGCTGACTTGGTAGCCCAGGTTTTAAGCAGCTGAGGAAAAAAAGCGATCGTTGTCAGAGTTCCGGCGATCCATCCCAAAAGGTCGATTAATTGTGTGTGCATCTATATAAATTTGCTCTAATGCTTTTGTGTAGACCGAATTATTTCTTGGCTGATGCCGATATAATTCGGGCTTTGCTTACTAACTTACTGACCAAAGAGTCCTACAAACTCTCGACTCCCCCAGGGAAGAGCGCCTACCTGATGGAAAATTCAGTTAAGAGAGGAAAGTAACTCAGCGCTGACTTCCTGTAAATGCCAATATACAATGACACAGGGGGATCAAAGCAGGTGCAATGCCTTGGCTTTGAAAATCAACGGGAGGCAATTTTTTGAAAAGCTTTGAGACCTAGTAGGGCTGAGGATTCCAAGGCATTCAGCTTTTACCTTACGTCAAAAAGAAAATTGGTTTAGCACAGATTTGGATTCCAAGCCCTAAAATAAGCAAGAAGTTTTTGATCCCAAGCCCTAAAATAATCAAGAAGTTGTGGCGGCTTGTGGTGTAACTGAGGAGTTGAAGTGTCAAAGTTCATCCCAGAGCATAAAGATCTATCGAGCCAATTCAATTCGGGGTCTTCAACGGAACCAGAACCGGAATTGGGGTCTAGCAGTGACGTTCAACAAGATGAGAACGAGCAACCGGAATCAGAGCCTTTGCTATTGACGCGATGCCGACAGGGCGCAAAGCTCACGATCAATGGGCTGAAGCATGCTTCTAGGGCTGTAATCAAGCCATTCACAGGCGAAAGACCAATCCATCGTCATTCCTGGTTTTGGCTGGGATTGGGCGTCGGTGGTGGTGCGATCGCTCTCGGTGTGGGTTGGCATGTACTAGATAGCAGCGTTCCCAAGTCCACTGCCGATGTCTTGACCTATGTTCGGGATGACACGGTAACTATCAAAGCATCAGACGGCACGATCATCCAGCAAATCGGGCCAGCTACGAATGAGACGTTGAAAACTGGGGAGATACCCAAACCCTTGATTGAAGCCTTCCTCTCCATAGAAGACCGGCGCTTTGAAGAACATAATGGGGTTGATTATCAAGGCATTTTCCGCGCCGCTTTTTCTAACCTACTGGCGGGAGATGTTGTAGAAGGCGGTAGCACCATCACCCAGCAGCTGGCTCGGATTGTCTATTTCGATCAGGAGCGCACCTTGGGGCGTAAGCTCAAAGAAATGCGGATGGCTCAAAAAATTGAGGATGATTTGAACAAAAACACAATCCTGGAGCGTTACTTGAACCTAGTGTATCTGGGTTCAGGTGCCTACGGAATTGCCGATGCCGCCTGGGTTTACTTTAGTAAACCGGTGAAAGAACTGACCCTGCCAGAAATGGCGATGCTTGCCGGATTGCCCCCAGCCCCTAGTGTCTACTCACCCTTTGTTAATGAAAAAGCGGCGAAAGAACGCCGAGATGTAGTACTGCGACGAATGCAGGAAGTTGGGTATATCACAGAGGCTCAAGCGCAAGAAGCGATCGCAACGCCACTGACTACAAAACGGAGCAATCCCAAGCGACTTGACCGAAAAGCGACCTACTTTACTGAATATATTCAACAGGAACTCCCCAAATACGTCCCCAAAGAGGTACTGGAACAAAAGGGATTGATTGTTGAAACCACTTTAAATATAGGTTGGCAAACCGCTGCCGAAAAAGCGGTTAAAGAAACCGTTGAACGCAATGGTCGCTACCAACGGTTTGAGCAAGCCGCTTTGGTTGCGATCGATCCGCGCAACGGTCAAATCAAGTCCATGGTGGGGGGGAAAGATTTCTACAATCAACAATTTAACCGCGTTACCCAGGCTCAGCGTCAGCCTGGATCGACCTTCAAGACATTTGTTTACACTACCTCCGTGGCGGCGGGTATCTCCCCAAATCGAGGCTACCTAGACGCCCCTTTTACTGTAGACGGCTACACTCCTAAAAACTACAGTGAAAAATTCCGGGGCTGGGTCAATATTAAAGACGCTCTTACCTTCTCGGTCAACGTTGTTGCTGTCAAAGCATTAATCGATGTTGGCTGGAACCCAACCATTGAAGTTGCTAAAAAAATGGGCATTGAGTCGAAGCTCAATCCTACCTACTCTCTAGCCTTAGGGGCGTCTGAGGTGAATCTCTTGGAGCTAACGAGTGCCTATGGTACCTTAGCTGCGAAAGGAATTCACACCAAACCCCATGGGATTCGCCGCATTCTTGACCGGCGTGGCAATGTGATTTATGAGCAAGATTTTAAGGGTGAACGAGCCATTGACGAAGAAACCGCTGCAATCATGACCTGGATGCTGCGGGGCGTCGTGACTGATGGTACAGGTCGTTCGGCTCAACTTGGACGACCTGTTGCTGGTAAAACCGGCACTTCTGACGAGGCTCGTGACCTCTGGTTTATTGGCTATATTCCCCAGATGGTGACAGGTGTCTGGCTAGGCAATGATGACAACAAGCCTACATGGGGCGCAAGTAGCACAGCTGCCTATACCTGGCATGAGTTCATGGTTAAGGTGGTAGAAGATATGGAAACTGAGAAGTTCCCAGACCGCCCCAATCAATTAGAAGGTCGCAAGGCTACTATTAAAGCTGAGCGGCTCAGACCAAAACGGATTTTAGACAAACCACGTCCTGACTCTGAAAGTGTCTCTAGACGCAGCGATCGCGATAACAATAGTCGTGACAATAGCCGTACTGCTTCAGAAGATAACTCTACAGAAAGCCGTTCTTACCGACGTCGTCGGCGCAGATACAATACTACTCAAGCTGATTCAAGCAGCAACAATAATACTAATAGTCAAGCACAAACCAGCAGCGACAGTAATAACAAACCTGCACGCAGAAAACGTTCTCGTCGCCGAGTGTCTGTAGAAAACTCGGCTCCCAGGGACTCGTCTTCCAGGAACTCGTCTTCCAGGAACTCGTCTTCCAGGAACTCGTCTTCCAGGGATTCGTCTTCCAGGAACTCGTCTTCCAGGGACTCGTCTTCTAGTGACTCAGCTCCCAGACGCTCGACTTCGAGACGACGAAATTCCCAGTCTCCACCAGAGGCACCCAAACCAGCAGCTCCCGCTCCCAGATTGGAACAGAAGTTTGAACCCGCACCGGTAGCGGCACCGCCAGCTCCTCCAGCGGCTAGAAAAGAGCCAGCTCCCGCTCCCGCAGCGCCAGCCCCAGAGGGTCCAGCACAATGAAGCTTGATTTAAGACAGATCAAACTCAGGGGTGATAGAGGCTCCCTGGAGTTTTGGTAGGATAGCCAAAATACGATAAGGAGTTTAGAACTTATGCATTTAATAATGGAAGTAGGAGTGGAGGCAGCACCTCATTTTCCAATTTCTTTTACCCTCGTCTATGTGGTGGGGTTTATCGCGGCTGTAACAATTGGCTCGATTGCCTGGTACAACTCTAAGCGTCCTGTGGGCTGGGAAAACAAGGAACGTCCTGATGTTGTACCGAAGGTGCAAAAAGAAGAGAATCCTGGTTTTGGGAACCCGAAGTAAGGGATTAGCTTTTCCCTTGACAACTGCATCAATTCCTGCTTGCCTCTTTTGCTAACTTAGAGGCAATTCTTTTGTCAAAGAGGAAACCAATGCTAATGCAGTGTGTCCTAAAGTTGACAGAGGCAGGTTTAACCTGACCCATTCCTTAGTGGTTGAGTATGACGAAAAAGAAGCCCCTTTGAATGGCGGCATGATTGGCGTTGACTTGGGACTGAAAGATTTTTTGATTACAAGTGTTGGCAATTGGGCTTGGGAAGCTGCGCGGGAAGAGTCCCCGCAGTAGTTCACCCCTGACGTCTGGCTTTAATCTGGAAGTACGGCATAATCACTGCTTTTCATGCGTCTGAGCAGCCAGTCAAATCTTGCTTTTGCCAGTGGAACGTTGTCGGTAATCTCGGGAGATAGATCTTCTGAACCAGTATCTTCACTGAGCAACTGATCTTTAGCATAACCGAGATATCTGACTGTACCGCGCAGTCGGGTGGACATAAAAATAGCGATCGCACGATAAAAACGGGAGGCAAACCCTAGGTCCTCTTGCAGTTTTTCAATTAAATAAGCTCGGGGAATAGATAATACGAGGGAGTTTTCAACTGCCTGAACAGTTGCAGAGGGAGGACGAGCATCCGCAAAAGACATTTCTCCGACCACTGCGCCACTTGTTAATCGAGCGATGGTCTTGCCTTCTAAGGCAGCGACAGACACAGACAAGGTTCCCTCTAAGAGGATGTGCAGGGTATCAATAGGCTTACCCTCTTGGATGAGAACAGTGCCAGCGACAACTTCGTCTCGGCGACCGGTGGCGACCATCCAATCAATGTCATCGTCATCTAGTTCACCCAATAGAAAAAATACTTTCTTCATGACTGACATGTTTGTTCTCTCATTGTGGTACCAGGAGGACATTAGCAACTTCCTGACACACCCTAATTTCAATGTTTTCTTATCTTAGATTTGAAGTCGCTGCTTAACCATATAGTTCCGTACAAGTTTCTGGGTTGCCAGGAACTAGGCTGATTTTTTAACCTTCTGTAACACTAATATTTTAATGTTCCCCTAAGTTAGCGGTATTTAGATCTACTTATCGTATATCCAACGCCAGGGAAAGGGCAAAGTCATACATCTTATTTTTTGTGAGACAAGCTTAATTCATTGTGCCGTTCAAGCTGGGCAATGGGCAACAACAAGGTATCTTCAATGTGCGCTCGCACCTCACGGCTCACATAACAATCACTATTCAGGCACTCCACCAGTAACTGATTGGCATAGTAGTATTGCCCAAGCCTTTCCTTCTGCTGATCGCTGAACTGCCAATCGTGACCAATATTGCGATAATTTATGATCATCGCTCTCAATCGCACTGTCCAGGCTCGACTATTACCTTCCCACCATTGCCAAAATTTACGCTCGTTGCGATCGAGGTCAGGTAGTTCTTGCTTAAGTTCTTGCAGATCTTGGCTTAGCTCAGGCTCAAGTGCTAGAGCGCGATCGCACGCCAAGAAAAATGCTCCCTTAAAAGCATATAGGCTAGGAGCTAGATCAAGTTTAAGGGCACGGTCACAAGCAAGAGCAAGGAGTTCATCAAGACCGATGTCAAGGGTAGGGACATAGCCCAATTGCAAGAGAAGGTAAAGGCGACGGTCAAGGAGGTTTATTATGTCAGAGTTACGATAACAGGCATGGTCACGCCAAGGGTGATCGTCACGCTCCAGGTTAAAGTAAAAAGCTCGAACCGCTTCTGGTTTATAGGGAACCTCGACCGCAGAAGATTTTTCGCTCACCCACATTAGGAACTGTTGAAGCTTCTCATCTTTAGCAACAAGCGCATCAATCTGCTGTTTCATTAACCCCAACAGGTAATCAGCTGGCTGCAACATCCCTACCGCTAACAAAAAGACTTCCCGCCAGCTTTTCTCCGTGATATGGCTGACCAGGCATTGTAAAGCCTTCTCTAATGCTTGTGGATCAGAACTGGTGACAATCTTTCTCGCCGTGAAATACTCCTGAAAAGTAAGATGGGAAAAGGAGTAAATCCCTCTGGCTCGCTCCACCAGTAGCCCATGCTGTGCCTCAATTGATTTCAACACCGCTTCGCTATCCAGTTGCAGCGCTTCTGGGTCAGTTTGGGCATCGGGTAGATTACGGATATAATCGGCAATATATTGCTCAACATCTCTCTGCCGAAAAAAGTAATCCTTTCGCTCAAAGGTAGTCAGAGCAATCTGGCTGAGTAAATCTTGCTTGCGCTGCACCGATAGTTTTTTGTAGACCTGTTCTGCGTAAGCAGCGCCGCATGCATCACTCCGCTCAATCCCTCGTTTAGCATCCCATTTGATCAGTAGAGTCGCGATGCCTCGCTTGTATAACTCTGCACGATCAGTGGGAAAGTCGCCAGAATCTTCAAATTCTAAACACAGCAAGGTCAGCAGTAGGGGATTTGTCGCTAGTTCTTCAATTGGCGGATTAGATTGCAGCTGTTGCATGAATCGCTTAGCCAGGTCTAAATCTTTCAGCTGAAACCACTTCTCTGTAAATGTCTTAATCTGCTTGTTATTAAAATCGGCAACTTCTACCTCAGTGAATTTTTCAAAGGTATATTCACGCGCTGCAATCCGGCAGGTAATAACAAACCGATTAGTGTGATACTGGTCAGAAAACTCCCGAATCTGCTTGATAGCTTGGTTGGTATCCTCTTCTCTGATTTCATCTAAGCCATCGAATAGAATCAATGCCTTGCCCTGCTTTATCAACTCAGTTATTTGATTTTCTGTCAGATCTGAATTAGACAGTAACCCGACAATAAAGGCAAGGCAACTGAGTTGATTTTTTGCCTCAGCGAAGTCCCTGAGCGTAATAAAAATGGGTACGAGATTACCTAAAAAATTCCCAAAGCTGCACTGAATGGCTAGATACTTTAAAAATGTTGTTTTCCCCGATCCTGGTTTGCCCAAGACCATTAGCTTAGGGTAATGCTCTACCGCTTCGACGCCTGGTACTCGTTCTCTGATGATTCCGGGCAGTCTAAAGCGGTCAAAGTTATCGGATACTGGATCAAATCCTCGCAGCAGTTCCGCAATTTCCAGCCGCCTGCGTCCAGTGATTTTCTCCAGGATGTTGACGTTAGTATAAATGTCCCCTAACCCCATAGGTTGGGTCATATCCAGCACCCGCATGGTGCCGCACCGTTGTTGAATATAGGGACGTACCTTTTCTCGGATGTCTTGCACAAGGGCATTAATATCAGTGCTACTATTGCGATCTCCTTCAACTGGATCAGGGAGAGCAATCTCTTCCCAGTCCAGTTCAAGCCGAAAGCAAATTTCCCTGAAGATGTGACGACTAATTGCTTTACCTTTAAAAAAGTTCCCTATTGGCTGACGAGTGCAAGAAATTTCATCAGCAAGCTGTTGTTGAGTCCAACCTAAGTGGCTGAATGCTCTTTTTGCTTGTCTAATGCCTTCTACAGATGGCCGGAGTGATTGGTTTGGCATTGCTCCCCTACAAAGCTTGTTAAAGTTTTGTGAACTTTGTTGGCTAACTCACTCAACCCACACACTACTCAAGCATGACTCAAGCATGACTCAAACATGACCTTAGCATGCGACTGTAATGCTGGAATTGTCTAGAGTAGCACTCAATATCTATCAGGAGATTTCTCATGACAACGGTTCTGGTTGTGGAAGACAATCCGCTTAATTGGCAAATTTTTCAGAGGATTTTGACCAAGCGAGGCGGATTGGTGGCAAAGCATACCGAAGATGTGGCAGAGGTGATGCAACTGGCTGAGGCTGGGGAAGTAGACATTATTCTAATGGACGTTGATCTGCGCAATAGTAGCTACCAGGGCAGGCGGATTGACGGTATTAAGATCACTCAAATGCTCAAAGCAAATCCTAAAACGGCTAAAGTGCCAGTTATCCTCGTTACAGCAAACGCAGTGGAGGGCGATCGCGAAAACTTGCTCAATCAGAGTAGTGCGGATGGCTTTATCCCCAAACCCGTGACCGATCACCGAGATTTCTTGGCTCAAATTCTTGCAATGCTACCAAAAGAGTGACAGAGGCGATCGCGCTGATGTATCGGCTAATGGAGGAGTTACCAGCAGAGGTGCAGCAGATGATTCGTGAGCATGAAGCCGCAGGCACCACTCAGGATGAGGCATATAAACAGGCGATGCAGGTGTTCAATCATAACTATCTCTGCCGTATCGACCCTTGGACTGAGTGCTTGCAGCAAGCCTACGCTAAAGCCGATCAGGAGTTCCGAGGGGCAGGCAAAATTATTGATTGGAATGTTACAGACCGACTGGGTGAGATTCAGGTTCCGACGTTGTTGCTTTCAGGTCGCTACGATGAAGTCACACCTGCCTGTGTTGAAACGATTCACCAGGGAATTGCTGGGTCTGAGTGGCTGCTATTTGAGCAAAGTTCCCACATGCCTGATCTGGAAGAAACGGCACGATTCATGCAGGTGTTAAGTGAGTTCTTGAGCCGAATTGAAGCATCTGCTGAAGCATGAAACGATCTACCAAATACTTAGACCAAGATATCCTCAGGCAATTCCTCAACCTGAGTGCTATCCTTGCCGCCTTTAGCATTAATGTTTTAGCAAACATCGCCCCAATCAACGGACTCTCAATTGGCGCAATCTCCAACACATTCTTTAGGGAAGTTCTGATCGTCCCAGCCAACTATGCCTTTGCAATTTGGGGACTCATTTATCTGGGTTTAATTACCTTTGGAGTGTATCAGGTACTGCCTGCACAGCGGCAAAATCCGAGTCTGCGTCGGATGGGCTATCTTTTCGTTGTGGCAAGTCTAGCTCAGATTGCCTGGGTGTTTCTGTTTCAGTACCGGCTGTTCACACTGTCGCTGGTAGCAATGCTGGGGATTTTGCTAGCTCTAATTGGGATTTATCTACGGCTGGGGATTGGCTACGGACGGGTTTCTAAGGCGCAGAAGTGGTTTGTTCACATTCCCTTGAGTATTTATCTTGCCTGGATTAGTGTAGCGACAATTACCAATGTAGCGATCGCACTCTACAACCTAGGCTGGAGTGGTTGGGGTATTAGTCCTCAAGTCTGGACTGCGATCGCGTTAATTACAGGTGCAGCGATCGCGGCTACAGTTAGTATCCAACGGGCTGATATTGCCTTTACCCTTGTAATTGTCTGGGCATTTGTGGCAATTGCTGTGCGTCAAGCGAACACCCCACTGATTGCGGTAACAGCAGCGGGTTTAGCGATCGCCCTCATCGTATTACTTCTCTTGGGCGTGCTGCGCCGTCGCAAGTCGAGTTTAAACTCCTCTGAAAGCCATTAATTCAGTTAAAGAGGGTAGGTAACAAGCTCTACCCTCTATAATCCTTATGTGCGTCCTCCAATCGTTTTTTGAAACGCAGGTCGCTCCGAGATGCGTTTGATGTAGTCTACAACTGCTGGATATTCGCTCAGGTCGAGCTTCAACATCATTGGGATATAAGCCAAGACTGACCCAACCGCCACATCAACTACGCTCAATTCATCTCCCAGCAAAAACGACTGCTGTTCCAAGAGTTGATTGAGTGGCTTCATCAACTTAGGTGTCTCCCGTTCCCGACTGGCTTCCACAAAAACTCCTGGTCCCAATGTGGCATTGGCAAAGAGAATCCACTGGTTAACCTCCGCTTGCGCTTCTAAAGAAGAGGGCATATTACCATACTTTTGAGCCAGATAGAACAGAATCGCCCCCGACTCCCAAAGCTTAAACTCCCCATCCACAATCGCTGGGACTTTCCCCATCGGGTTAATCGCGAGAAACTCTGGTTGCCGATGTTCACCAGCTTGCATATCGAGCAGGATGAATTCGTAGGGAACTCCCAGTTCTTCCAGGTACCATTGGATAATTGATGCCCGACTCCGGGCACCGCCATAAAGTTTTAGCATTGCAGCAGTAGTCTAGAGAACTTTGTGAGTGTATTCGTGCTGTTTGACGTCGTCTTCCTTACGGACAACACGCGTCTGATTCAGCACTCGCTTGCGTTCTGTGGAATAGTTGAAGTCATCGCGGCGGGTACCCACGGGGATATGAGCCTGCGCCTCTTTACGACTCTGGTAGGTGCGTGCTGCTGCGATCGCTCTGCTGGCGAAATCATCACAAAACTGAGCCTCTGCGGGAAACTCAGGGGGTTTTTGAGGTGTTTCACCAGCAATCAACTCACCCAAAGTTGTGCCAAACGCTAAGGCGTAAGAGGTCGGAATTCCTTTGAGGATTGCTTCTAAAGCAGCTGAGGGTATAGGTTCAATGACTTTTACTTCATGAACTTCACCATCTTCTTTCAGAAAGCAGGTGGCTAAGCCAACAACCAAGTAGCTATCGGTCGAAACATCAGGAGCCTGATTTAGGGATGTCGCAGCTGCCATAAGACTAAGACTATTCCAGTTAAAAATTCGCAACTAAGACAAAGCAATGGCTTCGGTTGCATTCTACCAGTATCTACCCAAGTTGGCTAAGAACCGTAAACTGGCTTAAGATTTGCCTATCCTCCTGAGTCGTGCGTTTTTCTTTTAACAACGGAGTCTTGTGCCAATTTCTGAAGCTTTACATACCGAGGCTGTTTCTCCCACGGTGGACAGAAGAAATTTCTAATCGATAAGAGTTATGTTTCAGGAAATTAGGGAAGCAGTCCTGTAGAGTTCTTAAGAACATCTCGAACTCAAGGGATAGGCTAGAGGGTTATCTGAGGACACTGAAGACGCCTTAGTAAGTGACACATTAACCCCAACCAGCAGGGTGCTGCAAGCCGTAATGTTGATTGTAGATAGGCCGCAGGTACTGTTGAGGAAGATATGAAGGCTCATACTTTTGTAAACCAGAAAAACGAGAATAGACAGTGGTCACCGATGCCTCGTAAAAATCATAGGCATTGGGTCGCTGTCAAACGGGTATCTGGAAAAGGTCAGACACAATCAGCTCAAAACCTACGCACCTCAGCACGCAGCAAAGCGAACCAAGGGGATTATACGGGGGCGATCGCGCTGCTCTCTCAGCTGATTAGGCGCAACCCCAGTAGTGCTGTTGATTATAACAATCGGGGGTTAATTTACTTCCAAAGTGGTCAACAGGAGAAAGCGATCGCTGATTACAATCAGGCACTGATACTCAATCCCGAGTTGGACAGTGCTTACAACAATCGTGCTAATTACTACGCATCGCTTGGACAACTGGCAGAAGCACTCACGGACTACGAGCAGGCTCTTGACTTGAATCCCGGCAACATCCGCACCTGGATCAACCAGGCGATCACTTTCAGGGAATTGGGGCTTTACGACTTAGCCCTAGAAAACCTTGAGATGGCTTTAATCCTGGGATGCTTAGAAGAGCATATCTATGCTGAAAGGGGTCGTACTTATCATCTGCGGGGCGACTGGAACTGCGCGATCGCTGACTATCAACGTGTTCTTACCACTTTGCCACGCTCAGGTGCTGTTGGTCGTCTACGCCGGAAAGTTGAAGGCTGGATGAGCCAACTGTTGAACCCACTGAGTGCTTGAACGAACAACTTCTGCAAGCCTAATTATCATCGCTGGTACCCTGATCTTTCCAGACTACCTGACGTTGATTCGGGTCAACGCGATAGCTCTGCTCCTGCATTACGCTCTTGGCCTGTCCAGGGTCAAAAGAGCGACTAAAGTCAGTACGCAAATTATTGACTCGTGTCTCAGTTCGCTTCACTTCTACACGAACTTCTCGCAACTTTGTTTGCTGTGACAGGTGGTAAGGCAACAATTGTACCAATCCGGCGATCGCGGCGGCTGACAGCACCATATTAACCACTAACTTGGCGGTCGTTTCACCGGCAACTGCCCGGAAAGAATGATGCCGCTGACGGCGCTGAGTTCGAGAAACCATCCGGCGGGCTTCTAACGGTTGCCGAGGAGGTATGGAGGGTTGAATTGCGTTCATCTTGTCAGGATACCGTGCTTTGAGGCAGCGCCGAGAGGTTTTAGGATAGCGTTTATGATCTCCACACCTGATGTAATATCGCTGCTTTGTGTTTGACGAAGATAAGAGCCAAATGACAAAGAGCCTATCAAAGGCAGTGGCACGCCGCTACTATCAGATAATTTACAGCCATTACCGCAATTATCGGGAAGCTAGAGCGGCTACTTTGAGACGAGAGCGTTGTATTTGGTTGATTTGCGAGTTTTGAGATCTTTGGTTAGGGAACCTTCAACTCAAAACTCTCAGGACGTCTCGCCTGCCTATGATAAGCTCTTTGTCGCTTCAATGACGGAACTCTACTTATACAGTTCCGTTGCTAGCCGGAAGGCCATGATGCCAGGAATCAGCGCCACCACTAGAGCCACATAAACCTGGGTATCTGATAAGGACATTGTTTAACATCTCCTAATTTCAAGGGTAATTACCCATTAATTTGCGCCAAATTGACTCTTTGCGAAATATCTTGTTACAAGATTCAATATAAACGCTTAGGCATTCAACGTCTCCTGCGTCATAACTATCATCCTCAAGGAACTGAGGCTAATCAAGTCTGGGCTTTTATGCCCCTACTGCATCGGCTAGGGTTCAGTAGCAGGCATTTGGCTCTAAGGGCTAGCGTTTCCTTTTCGGCAAAAATTACCGGCGAGAGGTTAAGCTGGGTTAAGGTAGCCATGATTTTTGCGCAATTTAGCGGCTTGCGCAGCAATTTCAGTTTGAAAATTTCCGCTTTAGATTCATTACTTAATGCTAGATCAAGTTTTTAACTCCCCTTTAAATGCAGGAATTGAAACCCCTATAGTGCTGCTGATTTTAATCGCACTAGAGGCAGTGCTATCTGCGGATAATGCGATCGCTCTGGCGGCTATTGCCCAAGGATTAGAAGATAGCGAACTCCAACGCCGTGCGCTCAACTTCGGCTTAGTAGCGGCTTATGTCCTCCGGATTAGCCTGATTCTCACAGCCACTTGGGTAGTGCAGTTTTGGCAGTTTGAGCTACTTGGAGCCGCCTATCTGCTTTGGTTAGTCTTCCAGCACTTCACCTCGGAAACCGAAGAAGATGAGCGACATCATGGTCCCCGGTTTACGTCCCTCTGGCAGACTGTTCCGATAATTGCCGTAACAGATTTAGCGTTTTCGTTGGATAGTGTCACAACCGCGATCGCTGTCTCTGACAAAACTTGGCTCGTCCTCACGGGTGGAACCATTGGCGTGATTACCCTACGGTTCATGGCGGGGTTATTTATCCGCTGGCTGAAGGAATATGTCCATCTTGAGGATGCTGGCTACATCACTGTTGGCTTTGTAGGATTGCGGCTGTTGGTGAGAGCGATCAGACCAGAATTGGTACCACCCGAATGGGTGATGGTTGCTGCCATTGCCTTGGTGTTTATTTGGGGATTCTCCAAGCGCACCGATATGGAGTTAGTGGCACACAGTGAGCCAAAGAGTGAGCCGAAGGAAGTGGAAGAAGTCAGTGAGAAAGTCACTGAGACTCGATAAAAGCTGTGCAGGAACCCGAAGGGCTAACGCCCCGTTCCAATACCATATTTCTTTATAAATGTCAATAAAAATTCCTGTTTCTTGAAGAGGAGAAACTTAAAAATTAAGAGCTAAATAATGTAAAAGGCGGCAGCCGCACTTGAGCATTTTTAACCTTGCTTTTTAAATTTCCCCTCACTTTTTACTCGTAAAGCCAGGGCGTCAAGGTGGGTTGCCAGCTGACGAGTTCCTCTTCCTTAAACCAAAGGCCAATTTCAGATTGGGCTGTTTCTGGCGCATCTGAGCCATGGATCAGATTGCGCCCTACAGTTACCCCATAATCGCCGCGAATCGTTCCGGGTTCAGCGGTCAGGGGATTGGTAGCACCAATCATCTTTCTCGCTGATGCAATGACACCATCTCCTTCCCAGACCATTGCCACCACAGGACCCGAGATGATGAACTCGACCAGTCCGGGAAAAAAAGGTCTTTCCTTGTGAACAGCATAGTGCTGTTCTGCAAGTTCACGGCTGACATTCATTAGCTTTAGCCCAACCAGAGTAAAGCCTTTGGTCTCAAGACGCCGGATTATTTCACCCACAAGGTTACGCTGTACGCCATCTGGCTTGACCATGAGAAATGTCCGTTCCAAGTTT
>DATNQP010000074.1:0-2554 GCA_036703965.1 Leptolyngbyaceae cyanobacterium | reverse complement strand
TTCTTCGCCAAGCCTAAACTCCTGACGTAAATCATCTATGGATCGAGGCTCAAATGTCCGTGCCTTTGCACGTTCTATCGCTGCTAGAAGACGTGTTGCATTCTCTGGTGATTGGAACAAATAGACTGTCTCCATGAGGCTATCAAGCTCCGTAGTAGGAATTACCGATACACTCTCAGAACCTTCACGAGTAACAACTATAGCTTGGCGCGTTGAGATTGCCTCTTCGTAAATTTTGTCAAAGTTGCTGCAAGCTTCAGTGTAAGTTATCTGGCTGGGTATTTGCTGATACTCAGATACCTGCCTTTTCGCTTCTTCAACAGGATTGTTAGCTCTTAGAATTTGCAGGATTTTATCAACCGGTGCTGAACCATTGCCTGGAGAAAAACTTTCCGACTGAGACTTTATTGGCAGTGGGTTGCGTTTATTGCGTTCCTGTGTATGATACTGCTCATCTATAGCATCGTATGCTGCTTCAAAAAGGTCGTATAGAGGTTGATGCTTCTTGGCGACAGTTTGCAGACGCACCACGGCATCAGCTTGATGATTAGCTAAAGCCTCGCCAACTTGATTAATCTCTTCTCGTAGTTCCGTCGATAGGGCTGAGGTGGAATCTAATTGAGCCAATGCTGCGGAGAACGCTTCTAGGGTTAGGGCTTGGATCGGATCGAGGTCTAACTTGTCGGATGTCATGGTTTAGACAGAACCCGTGAGTGTAAAACCAGCCCAATAGCACGGGTGTGCATAGAGAGGTTGATCTGGATTGATCGTAGCTGAGTTCTTTTAGTACGTCTTCCAGACTCTCAAAAAGATGCTGGGCAAGGAGAACGAATAAGTCTATTCTCTAGACAACTGCCTAAGCGCGATCGCTCTGCCTCAGACTCACTCTGTCTTAAATTGCCACAATGACAACTAAGCTGTTTTGAAAAAGCGGATAATTTCGCGGACGTGGTCGAGGAATTGCCCGTCTGTTGTCAGCTGAGCGATCGCTTGTCTGGCTTCTCTAGACAGACGCTCATGCTGGACTTCATTGGTTGCTCGTAGTTCTTCAACTGATGCCGCAATACGCGCTAACTCTTGGCGAGTTTCTACCTGGAAACGCTGCTGGGTTGCTATCCAGGAGTAAGGTTCTTCCGGATCGAGTTGCTCTTCGAGGCGTTTAACAGTTTCTTCCAAAGTGCTAAATCGGTTTCGCAGTTCCCAAATATCTTCTCTAGGATAGGTAAATTCTTGTCGAATCATCGCCAACCGAGCGGCAAGATATTCATAGGTTCGCACAGCTGGACGCAGGGCGGTTAAAAGTAAGGCAGCGCCAGAACTGATGTAGCCAACAGCACTAATACCAGTAGCCGCAAGCGTATAAAGTCCAACTGCTGAGAAAACATGGAGCGCGATCGCTACCCAAAATGAACGGTTTGCTAAATTGCCTACATACTTAAGTTGCTTCTCATCTACCTCCGTCCCTTTTTCTACGGACACAGCTGCCTCTGCCAAAACTTCCTTGGCTTGGAAGTGGACATTCCACGGCACTGTCACAATCACCAACAGCCACCAAAAACTAGCAGCACCAATTACCCAATCAATGAGACTCCCTGCTGGGATGTGTAGCCATTGCAGCACCCCAAAACTTGCTAGTACTAAAACAACGAGTCCGAGACTAAAACTAATGAAACTAAAAACCATCACACTTGCTCCCTCAACGTGAAAGAACCGCTTTCATCGTGGCTGGATGTTGCGCTAGCTGCTAGATGACTTGTGATGGTTTTGCAAGTTTCACGTAGTTTTAATCCTAAAACCGAGCTTTTGAGGAATGACTACAGATTCCTAAATGTGACATTTATAACAGTGTCACACACTTGGCTAGTAACCAAGTGGTTACTGGTTCAATGAATCAGGTAAGTACGCCAGTGGCTAGGTTGACTTGCTTGACCCCAAGATAGGGGTACGGCTAAACGCCAGGTTTTACCTTCTTGCTGTCGCTGTAGGTAGATATCGAAGGGATTTTTCTGTTGAGTCACCTGTCGTTGCGATAGGTTAATCTTAACGCTGTAGGTACCCCGGATATGGTAAGCAGCTAAATTCCCAATAAAGAGAGGTTCTAGTTGCTGAAGCGCCACCTGAGTGATTTCAAGTTTTGGGGGTGGGGATTGCAACTGTTGGGTTAGCCGCTGTTGGGTTTGACTGACTTGAAGAGCGATCGCTTTTTTCACCAATTCCTTATTCGGTGCCAGTCCAAGAGGCGGACTGCTTGTCCCACAACCTGTTAGCAACCCAATCAAAATTGTCGTCAAAACAAAACTTACTATTAATCTTCCAGCTCTATGCATACTACTCCCCAGCGATAGGATAGGCATTGGGTATCTCAATTTTCCTCACCAACAATGACAAAAAAGACTCTTGGTCTTGATAATCAGCTCTATGATTACCTCCTGTCAGTTTCATTGCGGGAACCAGACATTCTCCAGCAATTGCGCGAAGAAACCGCCCATCTTCCCAATGCGATGATGCAGATTGCACCAGAACAAGGTCAGTTTATGGCGCTTCTGGTTCAACT
>DATNQP010000073.1:0-9584 GCA_036703965.1 Leptolyngbyaceae cyanobacterium | reverse complement strand
TCTTAGTTTGACAACTGCCGGTCATGCCTTTGCGGGTAAGCTTCCCCAGCACGCGCAAAATAAGCAGAGGGTCGAAGGTTTATACAGTGGCAATCTTAATGCGGCGTCTTATTTTCAAAGAGGAATGACGCAGTATAACCGCAGCGACTTCAAAGGGGCAGAGCTGGCTTTTCGGAAAGCACTTGAGTTTGACCCGTTGATACCGATGGCACGTTATTTGCTGGGGAATTCTCTGCTTGAGCAAGGTCAGGCTAGCCAAGCATCTGAACAATACCAACTTGCCATTGGTCTTGACCCAACTATGGCAGAGGCTTACTACAACCTGGGCTTGACGTTGCATCGGCAAAACAATACACGGGAAGCAATTACTAGGTATCAACAGGCGCTCTCCCTGAATCCCAATTTGGCACCAGCGCACTACAACATGGGTTTGGCGTTTGAGTCGCAAGGTCGGATAGAAAACGCCGTCTCTGAGTACGCAGAAGCGATTCGCATCAACCCCAACTATGCAGTAGCTCAATATAATTTGGGACTGCTTTTGGCAAAGGGAAACCAAACAGAACCAGCAATTACCGCACTCCGACAAGCTGTTACTAGTAATCCTAACTTAGTCCAAGCTCACTACCAGTTGGGGCTACTGCTAGCAAATGAAGGTCAACTGGACGAAGCAAGACAGACATTAAAGACAGCAACAGAGCTTGACCCAAATTTAGCCTCGGCTCAGTACCAATTAGGTGTAGTTTATGCAGCGCAAGGTGCTTACTCAGCAGCAAGTCGTCGATTTCAGGAAGTGACGACGCTTGAACCTGAAAATGTGGAAGCCTATCGGCAGTTGGGTGCAGCACTGACCCAAGATGGTCAGTACAAGAAGGCAGCAGCAGCTTTTGAGTCAGTGGTGCGCCTTATACCCAGCGACCCGATGGCGCACTACAACCTAGCAGTAGCGCTACAACGCGCAGAGCGGTACCCAGAAGCGATCGTTCAATATCAAGAAGCAATTCTCCTGAAGCCTAACTTTTCAGAGGCATTTTACAATCTGGGTATAGTGCTAGAGCAATCTCAACAGCGAGACCAAGCGCTGACTTATCTTAGGCAAGCCAGAGACTTGTTTAGCCAGCAAGGCAATCTGGCAAAGATAAGTGAGGTTGACCAGTATGTACAGCAATTGACAACTCCGGTGACGCTATCGCCTGTAGTCCAGCCGACGCGACCACCAGCAGCACAGCCTCAACAGCCCAGCTTTCTCCGGCAAACGCCTTCAAACAGAAGAGGGTTTTAACATCGCTATACAGTGTAACGTCTCAGTTCGAGCCAATAAACCAGTTTGGGAGAAGGGTCGTGAAATTACCTTTGAAGGCATCGACTCATGTCCCAGCTGCTGCGGGTGATCTACCGATCGCTGGCACTGCTACTAAGTGGTGTTGGCCTTTTCTTAAGTAGCTGGATTGTAATCCCAGCTCCAACCTTTCCCCTATTAACATTAGGCGTTGGTGCCCCCGAAGTCAGCCCTTGGCTACTGGTGCTTAATGCGATCGCACTTGTGCTTGTACGGGTGAACCTACGCCTCAGTCTGCTGAAACGCCTAGCCTTAGGTGCTAGTTTGATTGGACTATTCTTGAGCCTACTGCCACTAGTGCAACTGCCTGCAACACAGCATCGAATGGCTGCGGCTATGGTTGATGGGCTGGGTGCGGACTATATGGCAGGAATTCCCAGTGCAGTACAGCTACAGATGCGATCGCACCCATTTGTCCTAGCTGATGTCTTCAGAGGTATCAATCCTGGTAAGTGCCGTTATACAGGTGGTATCCGCTTTGCCACCCTCAATGGGGTACCGTTGAACCTGGATATCTACCGCCCTCCCTTAGTAGGACAATATCCGGCGCTGGTGGTCCTTTACGGTGGTGGTTGGCAAAGGGGTAGCCCATCACTCAATCCTGGATTCAGCCGCTACATGGCAGCAAGGGGCTACACTGTTTTCGCGATTGATTATCGCCATGCACCACGCTACCAATTTCCCTCCCAACTGCATGATGTTCGTGCGGCGCTAAGCTTCATCCAGCAACATGCCGTCGAGTATGAAACCGATCCCACTCGCCTCGCCTTGCTCGGACGTTCAGCTGGAGGACATCTGGCGATGCTCGCCGCCTATCAGCCCGATGCTCTACCCGTCCGGGCCGTCGTTAGTTACTACGGGCCATTCAACCTCACTCAAGGCTACAGGGAGCCGCCCAACCCCGATCCGCTCGATGTACGTGCTGTACTGGAAGCATTTTTAGGGGGTTCCCCCGATCAACTGCCGGAGCAATACGCGAAAGCTTCACCTGTAAGCTATGTGACACGCCCACTGCCGCCGACGCTATTGGTACATGGGAGTCGTGACCATATTGTGGAAGTGCGCTTTGCAAAGGATATGTACAAACGTCTGCGTGCTGTTGGCAGCACCAGTATTTTACTGGAAATTCCCTGGGCTGAACATGCCTTCGATGCTATCTTCCAGGGTCCTAGCAATCAGCTAGCACTCTACTATACAGAGCGGTTCTTGGCTTGGGCACTCCAATAAGGTCATTAAGCTGAAGCTCTACCTGATTCCAAGCGATCGCTATTATGATACAGGCAGCAAAAGTTACAGATTGATGCAAAAATTTGCATATCTTTACGCGGAATCTCGCTGTTACACGGGTAAGTAAGACTAAGAGTGCATCTCTACAACGCTTAAGTTACGCGCCTGATGCGGCTCGACCTACGAAGACTTTTTTAGATAGTGCTTTTCTTTCAGGGATTTGGCAAGGCTACAGAAATGATTGAAATCTGACTCAGGCAAGCCTCTCACTAATAACTAATAGTGGTTCCCTCCTCATGACAAACCAATCCAATCCAGCTTTCCCGGTAGTCAAACAACCCTCATCTGAAGCCGGAATGCTGTCAGCTCACAACGGTGCTGCTCCTAGGCAGCGCAGCAGTACTCTAGCCTTAGCGCTCTGTTTAAGTATTATTCCTGCATTGATCATCGGAGCAACTACCTATCACTGGGTTGGCAAAGTTGTTATACAGGAAATTTCCCAAACCCAGTCAGGTAAAACCTCAATTGCACCAGCCCTCCACAAACAACTGCTGCTAATCTTGACGCTCTCTACGGGTCTGACAGCCTTGTTGGTCAGTGCGATCGCGCTAATCGCTCACCGCCACAGCCTCCGTTCCTCAAAATTCTACTCAGAAAAGGCACTGTTATTCGGAGACATTGCTTCCCAAAGTCAACCCGTGGATCTCAACTATCTTTACAAACGAGCCGTTGAGGGCGCACGAGAGGTTTTGCAGGCAGATCGGGTGATGATCTATACCTTTGACGCTGACTGGAGGGGAACCATCATCGCTGAATCAGTGGCTCCTGGATGGGTTCAGTCACTTGGAAATGAAATTGTAGACACCTGTATGCAAGAAAGCAAGGTAGGACTCTACAAGAATGGTCGTGTTTGTGTCATCAATGACATTTATAAAGCAGGTCTGTCAGGTTGCCACATTAAGCTTTTGGAAAAGTATCAGATTAAGGCCAACATGGTGGTACCGATTCTTAAAGACGACCAGCTACTTGGCTTACTGCTTGCTCAGCAGTGTGACCAACCACGAGTTTGGCAACCGGATGAAATCGATTTCTTTGTGCAATTGGCAACTCTAATCTCACTACGCACGGGTGGACTGAACTTCCTGGAACAGAGGGCAAAAGCTGGGCAGGCAGACTCCTTTTCCAAAGTTGCCCTACGGATTCGTCAATCTCTCGACCCAGAGGAAGTTTTTAATACAGCCACCAAAGAAATCCGACAAACGCTGAATGTAGAGCGAGTGGTGGTTTGTCGCCTTAACGCAAGTCTCCAGGATGGGACTGTGATTGCTGAGTCGGTTGTCTCAGGTTGGCCAACCCTGTTGGGACTTCAACTGCAGCAGGTCGGTGTGGGAGACGATTATCTAGAGATGTTTAAGAATGGCTATGTCCATGCCATCAGCAATATCCTTCAAGAATCAGCTCTGAACAATAGTGATAGTCCTCTGTCAGAGCCTTACCACATTAAGGCGAGTTTGGTGGCACCTATTCGCAGTGGCAACCAGCTTATCGGTTTGATAATTGCTCACCAGTATTGTGCAACACAAACTTGGGAACAGTCCATGCTTTCCTTATTTGAGGAGTTGGCAGCCCAAGTCGGCTTGGCTGTTGAACAAGCAACTCTCCTGAAAAGTGCGGCGACTGAAGCAAAGCGAACACAGCTTTTGGCAGAGTTTACCGCCTACATTCGTCAATCGCTAAACTCACAAGACATTTTTAGCACTTCAGTTCAAAAAATCCGACAGACTCTGGAAAGCGATCGCGTACTAATTTATCGCTTCCATCCCGACGGCACTAGTGGAGAAATTACCTCCCAAGCCGTTGCACTCGATTGGGCACCGGCTCCAGAGGAGAACCTCAATAAACTGTTTAAGGAAGAAAATTACCAAGGATATAAAACTGGTAGCCTCTGGGTTGCCCATGATGTTTATCAAGCCGACCTCACACCTTCTCATTTGAGACGCCTAGAAGACTTGCAAATCAAGGCGAGTATGGTCGCTCCCATTCTGGTCGATGACCAGCTTGTGGGTTTATTGTGTGCTCATCAGTGCTGCGATCGCCGAGACTGGAAACAGCCTGAATTTTATCTACTCAAGCAGTTGGCGGCTCAAATCGGCTTTGCTCTAGAGCAAGCTAAGCTCATCGAGCAGGTCAACATCGCTTCTAGAATGCAACAGCAGCAAACCGAGGAGCTTCGGCGTCAACTGGTGAGCTTGATTGAAGATGTTGAAGGAGCAGCTCAAGGCGACCTCACGATCCGTGCTGAGGTGAGTGAGGGGGAAATTGGCACTGTGGCTGATTTCTTCAATGTCGTGATTGAGAGCCTGCGGGGAATTGTTAGGCAGGTAAAAGTGGCAACGACTCAGGTTAATGCTTCACTAGGAGACAACCAAGAGGCAATCCGTCAACTTTCATTCCTATCACTCAAACAGGCTCAAGAAACGACCCGCACCTTGGATTCAGTTGAGCAAATGACCCATTCAATTCAACAGGTAGCGGATAGTGCTAACCTGGCAACCGATGTGGCTCGTACTGCCTCAGCAACCGCCCAAGCAGGAGAAGAAGCGATGGATCGCACCGTCCAAACGATCTTAAACTTACAGGAAACCGTCACACAAACAGCTAACAAGGTAAAACACTTGGGTGAATCTTCTCAACAGATTTCTAAGGTAGTTGCCTTGATTAACCAAATTGCTTTGCAGACTAATTTGTTGGCAATCAATGCTGGGATTGAAGCGGCTCGTGCTGGTGCAGAACGGCAGAGTTTTGCAGTCGTTGCCAAAGAAGTTGCTGAACTGGCAGACCGTTCTGCGGCGGCGACGAAAGAGATTGAACAAATTGTTGAAAATATCCAATTTGAAACGACTCAAGTGGTTGATGCGATGGAGGTGGGAACGACCCAGGTAGTTGAAGGTACCCATCTAGTAGAAGACGCCAAACAAAGTCTGAGTCGGATTCTAGAAGTGTCCCGCCAGATTGACCAGTTGGTGGCATCCATTTCCGTTGCGGCTGTGTCTCAGGCTCAGACTTCTCAAGCGGTTACTGATTTGATGAAGGAGATGGTTCAGGTTTCTGAACAAACATCCACGTCTTCCCAGCAGATTTCTGGCTCTTTGCAGCAAACTGTGGCAGTAGCACAGCAACTACAAGCCTCGGTGGAGGTTTTCAAAGTGGATGAGTGGAGGGATAGTGAGGAGACATAGCAATCCTATTTGAGTTGTGAGATGCCAGCTCTTGAGATACCGGACTTCTTTAAGAAGTCCGGTATCTCGTCTTCACGAATCATTTAGGACTGCTATAGCAGTCGCCAAGGCAACTCTTGACTCTCGCCAAATACTCAAACCTTAACCCCTCAATCTTTTCCCTTCTGCCTTCTGCCCTATGCCCTCTGCCTTTTGCTATATATAGGCGATCGCACGATCACATCCACTCCCCTGTGTTTTGAGGCAGAGGGAGTGGTCGCTTAAGTTTTTCCCAACTCAGTGCCGCAGATTTTGCAGAACTGAGCATCCTTGTCATGGAAGGGTAAACCACAACCCGAACAAACTTTCTCTACTTGGTTAGCCGTTTTGAGTAATTGCTTAATCAAATCGCCCAATTGCCAAGGAATCACAGCAATACCCGTTAAAATCATTAACACTGTCAGTAATCGACCTACCTCTGAAATTGGGGTGACATCCCCAAATCCAACAGTTGTCATTGTTACGACAGAGAAATAGAAGGCATCTAAAAACGTTTCAAAAGCCTCTGTGTTGACTGGATGCTCAACTTGATAAATCAAGCCAGAGTAAATAAAAATAATCGTAAATAACGTAAATAATATCCTGGCAAAAGTTGCCCCATCTTCAGAGTTTATGCGTAAAAAATAAATCTTAAGGTCTATGAACCGAATTAGTCTTAAAATTCGGAACCATCTGAACATTCGGATATACTGTATGTTCGTCAGCCTTAACAAGAAGGGCAAGATAGCAATTAAGTCAAGTATAGAAAAGGGACGAAAAAAGAATTTTATTTTTTCATCAGCACATAAGAAACGGATGATGTACTCTGTAACAAAAATTGTTCCAATTAACCGATCAATAGTATCAACAATATTACGAACCGCGTCCGGAAGTGGGTAGGTTTGTGCTACAAAAATCGCTGAAGACAGCAGAATCAATCCCAAGATGAACAAATTAACAGCTCTACCGGCTGGCGTTTCAATGTCTTCTAAGTAAAGAGCAATCTTTCGTCGCAGCAGCAGCATCCGGGAAAAACTTAGATTAAATTCCATGACTCTTGCCAATTACCCAGTGACGGCGGAAGAAACGAGACAGTGCTGACTCTTCTAACGATAAATAGATGGGGCGTCCGTGGGGACAGGTGCGAGGATTACGAGTGCTTTTCCATTGGTATAACAAGGTCTGCATTTCTGGCAAGCTCAAAGGGGTGCCATTGCGAATTGCACTGCGGCAGGCTGTTGCCACTTGAGCCGTTTGCAAATTCCCTCCCAAACTTAACTCTAAGAGAGCGGATGCACAATCATTCCGTTTTGTCAAGAGTGCTGGGGCGTTGCGTACTGCCCATAGTTGCTCACCAAAGGGTTCTATATCTAAACCTATGCGCTGAAGTTGTTCAACCTGAGCCGATGTCAAATGGTTGAGAATGACAGGGGGTTCTAAAGGCACTAGCTGCCAGCGATCGCATATTTGCTCATACAGAACTCGCTCATGGGCAATATGCTGCTCCACTAACCACATCCCCGTCGGATGCTCTGCCAGGATATACATATTATGAACCTGGGCAACAGCCCGCAGTTCAATTAGACCAATTTCAGCCGCTTTCTGGGTAGTTTCATCTCCCTGTGGTGCGGGTTGAATCGAGCGACTCACATTGTAAGCCCCTTTTTCTTCCGACACCTTGAGCAACTTTGCTACTCGCTCAGAATGGGTAGCTTCTGGGAGATTGGTTGGACTGATGCGAAGAGCTTGCTCAATGGCATGGGTAACGTGTTCCTGCCAGTAGGAGAGCGAGTGTAAGTAAATTTCTGCCTTGGCAGGATGGCGATTCCAGTCAATTAGGCTGGGGCAAATCTGGAGGTGGATAAAACAAATCGGGTAGCGATCGCGTGGACAGGTTCGTGTCAATGCCGCTAAAATCGTCTGTTCCAACTCAGGCGATCGCACTAAGCGTCGATTCGTCGCCACCTTTACCCAATCCGGACGTCGTCGATGACAGCGATCAGGTAGTCCCAACACTAGCTGAATTTTAGATGAGGGGTTAGGGGCTAGAGGCTGGGGGCTAGTAAAGGATTCTCCCCTCGTCCCTTTTTCTTCCCTAGTCCCTAAAGGCGTTGGTACTTCCACCATCAATTGCTGCAAGTCACTCTGCCGCACTTGCTTGAGGATTTGAGGCAAAATTTGTTGGGCTGTAGTACCAGCACTGATGGTAAACCAGGGACGGTCATTTTGCTGTACTTGCCAAGTAACGTGGGGATGGCATAAAGCAATTTGGTGAATCGTTGCTTGTACCGCTCGTAGCTGTTGGGCAACGGCGGGCAATCCATTGCGACGCACGGGCCAAGTACCAAATAAATTAGAGACAGTAACAACTGTACCTGTTGCGATCGCGGCAGCATCCACCTGCACCGGTTCACCTTGGGAGTCATAAGCCACTCGCCAACCTTCAATCGTTCCCCTCAGTCGGCTCAAAATTTCAACTTGAGCTAGAGCCGCCAGACTGTGCAAAGCTTCCCCGCGAAAGCCTAAACTAGTAATCTTCCACAGGTCATCACTGTTACGAATTTTGCTTGTGCTATGGGCAGAGGCGGCTAGCTGCAAATCTTCCAAGTTCATACCACTACCGTTATCTGCCACGCGTACCCGCCACTGGTCAGAGCATACCGAAACAACAATACGCGTTGCTCCCGCATCAAGAGAATTTTCCACCAGCTCGCGCACGACGGCTGCTAGAGAGTCAATCACCTCACCAGCAGCAATTAAATTCACTACCTCTGTAGGGAGGGTTTGGATACCAACCATTTTTTTATGGGTGGAGTGATTCTGAACTCCTAAACTTCTGCAACTCCTGAACTTCTGAACTCCTGAACTTCTGAACTCCTGAACTCCTAAACTTCTGCAACTCCTGAACGGCTTGCCTCTAACGAGTTTGACTCTCGTTGTTCAACGGTAAGGTAACTCTAAAAGTTGTGCCAACCCCGACTTCACTCTCTAGGGTAATCTTGCCACCGTGTAATTCCACAGATTTCTGAACAATAGCTAAACCCAATCCAGTACCAGGAATAGTGCCCACATTTTTAGCCCGATGGAATGACTCAAAGAGTCGCTGCTGGTCTTCTGGAGGAATCCCAATCCCCTCGTCTTGAACTTCAAAGGTTACCTGTTTCTCCTCACAGTAACAGCGAAAGTGGACAGTAGTATTTTTTGGGGAATACTTGATGGCATTTGTCAATAAATTTATCAAAATATGCAGCAGGAGTTTTTCATCCATGCAGGCATTGTTACATTGCCCTGAGTAGACAAAGTTAATCTTGTGCTTTTCATTGATACTTAGTTGTATTTCTTCAACCAAGTTAGCGCAAAAGTCTTTTAACAACAGTGGCGTGGGATTAAACTCTAGCTTTCCTGCTTCTGCTTTGCTAACTAGTAGCACATCTTCTAAGAGTTCAGTCATCCGTTTTACTGCCGCTTTAGTACGCTCATAGTGCTTGAGTTTTTTTTCTCCTGTCCATACGTCCCCATAAATTTCCAGTAATTCGATAGAAGACAAGATGGAGGTCATGGGATTACGAAACTCGTGGCTTGCCATCGAAATAAAGCGAGATTTGAGTTCTCTGAGTTCTTTTTCGTGTTCGATCGCCTTAATCATCTCGGCTTCTGCCCGCTTGCGTTCGGTGATATCCCGACCAATATAAACTAAATTTTGTAACCCTTCTATGTCCGTCTCAATAGCTGAGCAGGAAAAACCTACGGTAATCGTTTCGCCG
>DATNQP010000072.1:0-8293 GCA_036703965.1 Leptolyngbyaceae cyanobacterium | reverse complement strand
TCCCCTCACAGCGGTGAAGGTTACCTGCTGGATTAGGGTATTACGGTTGGGGTCGGTGAAGATAGTTTTTTGGATTTGATACTTGCCATTATGAGCTGTGTTGGTAATAGTCCAAGAAAGCGATCGCGAATTATTCAGAATAACCTTACTGGTTGTATCCTGCTTTTCTTCATCGACCCAAGTCTGAGCCGCATCCCCTACTAAAAACTGCCAGTCTACCGTAGCTGGCTTGTCTACAGACGGGTAAAACACTTCACCCAGGATGCCGTTAAAACCCGTAAACCACACTTTTGAAGAGGGATTTTGGGCAGTGCCAAGGAAGGTAAGCGTTGAAGCTGACCAGGTGGGGCAAATTCCAGGATGACCAAAAGCTTCACCACTAGGGATGGCTCTAGCCAACATAACTTGACTGGTGATGAAGCAGATTATCACCAAAATAGTGACTTGAACAATTGCAAACCTATTAAATTTCTTCACAGCTTAGATCCCAACCGTCCCTTGAAAGGAGTTCAGAATGGAGGAGTTCAGGAGTTCAGAAGCCTAGAGAGAATCAGCAATCACACCCGACGATCACGATATGGTTCTGCGAATTCTTCGAGAGAAAACTTTCCTGAGTAATTAAACAGGAACACCTAACCTACCAGTGAAGCTGACTCAAAATATACCGTAAGCGGTCATAATCATCCTTAAGCAGTACACTCAGGGTGCGTCCTGCCTTCACTAACCAGTCACGGTCACCCTTGCGTAATTGATAAACTTCTCGAATCGCTGCTGCTGTCAGTGCCTCTACTGGCGCTCCGTTCACTTGCAACAGGGTTCGCAAAAAATCTAACTGCTCACTGAAGTGAACAATTTCTGACGGTTCGCACTGATAGACGGCTTGATGAATTTGCGGCGGACGGGGTGGAAGATACTGATAGACTGGACCACCTGAACGCTTCGAGCCATTTACTCCCTCAGAGGGAGGTTGGAAGCCAACGATCGCAGCACGAAACTCGGTTTTGAGCATGGCAAAAATCTGGGGCTGCTGTTCGCGTAAGTCTGCCAGTGACAACCCCAACGCTCTTGCTCGGTGAATAGAATCAATTGGGCTTGTGGTTGCATAGTAGACAACTGCCAAGACTTGATTGCCTGACTCTTCATCCACCGACCTCACCCAACTGCCAAAAGGAGGCATTACGGGAAAGCTTAAATCCTCTGGTTCTAGACACTGTGCCAGAAATTCCGTCGTTGCCGTCTCAATCACCTCAGCAATGTGATTGGAGGGGCGATCGCCAACCGCAAACTGGGGTAAAGGAAGACGCATAACTTTGTCCTTTGTGCGTATATATTGGAAGGTTGGAAGAACTGGGAGAGAACGTTCAACGTTCAACTTCCCAACTTTCTAACTTTTTTGACCCATAGCTAAGCAAGCCGGTGCCAATAAAAATTGTTGTTTTAGGGATTTAGGGATTACGAATCTTTGTCCAGTCCCGAGTCCCCAAAACGACAAGTTCTCTTTAATTACGCCTAGCTGCTTACTTACCTTTTTTAGCAGTTTTTGGCTCGACAATTTCTAGCTCGGATAGTTTGAAAGTTACCAGTTTATCCCAATTGCCTCCTTCAAATAACACCCCTGCTTTGCCGTCGCTCACTCGTTGCACTAATCCCTCAAAGTGATAGTAAGTCTCATCGGCATTAATCACACGCACAATCGAACCGGGAAGAATCATATTGCTAATTGTGATTTGCTAATTACTAATTGTTTATTGTCCATTGTTTATTGTTCATTGTCCATTACCACTGCCATTAACTAAAACTTCAATCGCTGTCGATGATTAGCGACCGATTCAACTAGCCCAATCGCCAAAAAGTTTGCTAGCAATGCCGAGCGTCCGTAACTCAGTAAGGGCAGGGGAATGCCAGTGATCGGAGCTAAACCAATATTCATTCCGATGTTTACAACGGTTTGAAACACAATCATTGAGAGGACGCCGATCGCGATCAGAGATCCAAAGTTGTCCTTAGCATTCTGAGCAATAATCACCAAGCGCAGGCAGAGGAACCAGAAGGCGAACAGAACGCATAATCCTCCCATAAAGCCGAGTTCTTCACCAATCGCCGAGAAGATGAAGTCGGTGTGCTGTTCGGGGATAAAGCGGAGTTGGGTTTGGGTTCCCTGGTGCAGTCCCCTTCCCCAAAATTCACCGGCTCCGATCGCAATTCGAGATTGGATCAGGTGGTACCCTCCTCCCAATGGGTCTTTATCGGGGTCTAAAAACAGAATCAGTCGGTCTTTTTGATAATCCTTCAGTAGACCCCACAAAAAGTGTCCTAAACCGCCTGAAACCGAGTTGACTACCAAAGCTCCTAACGCTCCAAACCAAGGCCAGGGGAGGCTGCGCCAGCCAATGACCGTCATCGCTATTACCCAGACGAACCAAGCTGGCAAAAATAAGCTGAAGAGGATTGCCGAAACAATTGGAGAAGTTAGTAGCAATAGCCAGCCTGGATTTGCATTACCCCAGTAGAGCATCCCCAAAGTAATGGCACCAAACACCAGTGAGGTTCCCAAGTTAGGTTCCAAAAATACAAATATCCAAGGAACTGCCGCAACACCTAAGACTCTAAAAACAGCGACCAGGGTTGAGGCAGGTCGCGAGTGCAAAATAGCAGCCAGACTGATAATCAACCCAATTTTGGCAAATTCAGAGGGTTGAACCTGGAAGCCAGCGATATTAATCCACCGTTGAGCGCCGTTGGCAGTACTACCAATGAGCATCACGGCGATCAGACCAGCAATAGTAATGGCATAAATAATCCAATGCCATTGGATTAGGAGTTCGTAGCGTGATCGCGCAATCCATAGCGCCAGAGTCAATCCAATACCACCGATAATCCAGTGCCACCACCAGTCTGTCTGCCCATTGTTAAGTTCAGCGCTGCGAATCATCACCCCCCCAAGGAAGGTGAGACCCAGGGTCACTGCAAATAACTGCCAGTCTACTTCCTGCCAAGGTGCCAGGAATGACTTCCAGCGAATACCAGTTAGTGAATTTTGCAACATATCAAGCGTTTGCGATCCTTGTTTTTAGCAATTAGCTTTGGTCAGACCTGAGTTTCAGGAATTTTGGAAAACAAAAATTTTGTATTACATAAAACCGAAAAAGAGTCAATAGCTAATTGCTGGCTAGGGCGGCGATTGAGACTTTGGCAGCAATTTGAGAAGCGATCGCGTATAGAGCCTTAGCTGACGCTGATTCAGGCTGGCCGACGACAATCGGCACTCCCACATCGCCCCCCTCCCGTAACGAAATTTCTAGGGGGATACAACCCAGTAAAGGAATACCCAGCTCCGAAGATGTCTTTTCGCCGCCTCCAGAGCCAAACAAGTCATACTGCCGTTCTGGCATATCCGGCGGGATGAAGTAACTCATGTTTTCTACAATTCCCAACACGGGTACTCCCAACTGCTGGAACATCTTCAATCCCCGGCGGGAGTCCAACAGCGCTACAGTTTGAGGCGTTGTCACAATTACTGCTCCTGCCATCGGTACCGCCTGTGTTAAAGTCAGCTGGGCATCACCAGTTCCCGGCGGCATATCCACAATCAGATAATCCAATTCACCCCACTGCACCTGGTAGAGAAACTGGCGAATAATCCCATTTAACATGGGTCCACGCCAAATCACGGGCTGATCGGGGTCAATCAGAAACCCCATTGAAACCAGTTTGACGCCGTGGTTAAACGAGGGTTCCAACACCTCCCCCTGCGCCCCTTGCTGCACCATCACCTTAGCGTTTCCTAGCCCCAACATCGTTGGCGTATTGGGTCCATAAATATCAGCATCAATCAGACCGACTTTGGCACCCAACTGTGCCAGGGCTACTGCCACATTCACCGCTACAGTGCTCTTACCTACGCCACCCTTGCCACTAGAAATTGCCACAATATTTTTTACACCGTCAATTCCCGTGCGGTTGGGCAGCGATTTTTGCTGAGGCGTCTCCGCCGTGACATTCACCACCACCTCTTCAACACCCGGTAGTTGTTTAACGGCTTTTTGGCAATCCTCAACAATAAATTCCCGTAAGGGGCAGGCAGGGGTCGTCAACACCAAGGTAAAGCTAACAGTGCCATTGTCGATTTTGAGATTCCGGATCATATTCAATTCCACCAAACTCTTACGAAGTTCAGGGTCTTGTACCGGACGTAATACTTCTAGGACTGAACTAGCATCGAGCATAATACATCACATTCCTTGCCTCAGCCAGTAAGGTCGGGCAACTTCGTCAGGAGTTCTTAATAGATCTTAAAGGGTCGCTGGTCTTCAATGAACTCGGAGTTAGAGACTCAGCTAAGACGAAATCCACCGCGTGAGTCAATCAAATTTGAGACAAACAACTTTTTCAGCGCTGCAAAAGTTTTCCACCTGTTCTGAAAACCTCTAACCCCTAGCCCCCGTTTACAGCGCTGCTACCTGCTCTGCTGCCTGGGCTAATTCAGACGCCACTCGCGCTGCGTAAGGGCGGATTAGCCACCAAATTAAGGGAGATAACCAACCGCGTAGCGTCACAGAGTAAGACACATAGGTGCCGCAAACTGTAGACTCAACCTGATAAGTCACCCGTTTTTCAACGCCAGGAATTGCCAGAAAGCGCACACTGAGCAACTCACCAGGTCGGACGCGTTCAACAAAAATGCGTACCGGAATTGGTATCAAGCGAGTCACCACCTGGTAAATCAAACCGGGCTTAGCGATTAATCCGCTAGGAGCATTGGTGCTAGATAGTAAGGGATTCCAGGACACATCTGCTAGGTTGATCAATTTTTGCCAGAGAACGTCAACCGGAGCCGTACTGAGAGCGCGATACGTCCTGAAGAGCGAAAACTTGCACCAAATCCCCTCTCGACCAGCGATTAACTTGAAGGAAAAATTGAGAATCACAACACGCCTCCCAAGAGCGACGCTTAGGCAAACCTATAATCTTAAACTGATAGCTTACGGGTAAAATCCCTTTAGTAGGATAAAATCCCGACTACTTGAAGAACAATTTACAGAAGGCTAGTATTGGGTGCTTTAACAGCACCAATTCAAGCTAGTCTAAGAAAGTACAGTGATACTTACTTTACAGCGTGGGTCTTTGTCTGGGTTTGGGTGGGAGAAGGTTCTAGAGAATCCACAGCAGATAGTGCTTTTTTGGACGCTACGGTGTCCCCCTTGGTTAAGCCTAGTGTCCAAAAGCTGATGGAGAAGGAGCATTACTCTTAACCTAAAAAACAGATTCACGCTCACCTGACTTACAAAGATGCCCAAGGCTGTAATAAGCTTTTGGGTTAATTGCATTGAAGTGAGATTATGACAGCTTTTAAGACGGATGCAACGACAAGGACTAATTCTCTACCGACCAGTGGGTCTAGGGAGAGAGTCTTGCAGCTGATGCAACAGCTGCAAGACAATATCTGTGATGCCTTAGAGCAGCTAGATGGTGTTGGTACGTTTAAAGAAGATACCTGGGAGCGAGAAGAAGGTGGCGGCGGTCGTTCCCGTGTAATGCGTGAGGGTGCGGTATTTGAGCAGGGTGGCGTTAACTTTTCTGAAGTTTGGGGTACCCAGCTACCTCCCTCAATTCTGACGCAGCGTCCTGAGGCGGCGGGACATGATTTTTTCGCCACCGGCACTTCAATGGTTTTGCATCCTCGTAATCCCTATATCCCAACCGTTCACCTGAACTATCGCTACTTTGAGGCGGGACCAGTTTGGTGGTTTGGAGGGGGTGCGGATTTAACACCTTACTATCCCTTTGCTGAAGATGCGGCTCATTTCCATCGCACGCTAAAAGGAGCCTGTGATGCTCACCACCGTGAGTATTATCCAGTATTCAAGCGCTGGTGTGATGAGTATTTTTATCTAAAACACCGTCAAGAAACGCGGGGCGTTGGTGGACTGTTTTTTGACTATCAAGATGGGACGGGGGCACTGTATCGCGGTCCTCACCAAGATGGAGCAGCGGCAGCGTATAGCAACCAAATTGGGGTTTTAGAGCCTCGTCGTTGGGAAGATTTGTTTGCCTTTGTACAGGACTGTGGTCAGGCGTTTTTACCGGCTTATGTGCCGATTGTAGAGCGCCGTAAGGCAATGGAGTATGGCGATAAGGAACGTAACTTCCAGCTCTATCGCCGGGGTCGTTATGTTGAATTTAACCTTGTCTATGACCGAGGCACAATTTTCGGTCTGCAAACCAACGGGCGTACTGAGTCAATTCTGATGTCTCTACCCCCTTTGGTTCGTTGGGAATACGGCTACCAACCTGAACCCAATACACCTGAAGCAGAATTGTATGAAACATTTCTGAAGCCCCAAGACTGGGCTAACTGGACACCTTCAAACTCAGAAGATATCTGAACAAACTGGCTCTTCAGTGTAGCTTTCAGCTCCGTTCAGGAGCTGTTAGAAGCCCATCTCTTTAGAGATCGGGAGTCGTCAATGCGTTAAACTAACTTGAAGTGAGTAGCTGCATGTGTGTCATCAGAGTGCTCCTTGTCTCGAATGAGCTTTCACTCGCTCAAGTGACGCACCCAGACCGCAACAAAAATGTCGCTCCTAAGGGAGCTTTAAGGGCAGCTACCGCTGCAAGGAGGTACTGATGATTCATATCGATCAGAAAACGCACACGACGCAAGATGGCACGAACGTTATTGTTTTGGCTCCCATGGGACGCCTAGACATTACCACAGCTTGGCAATTCCGGCTGAAGTTACAAGAATGTATTTCCAAACTCAGCCGCCATGTAGTTGTCAATCTGAGCCAGGTTAACTTCATTGACAGTTCAGGTCTGACATCCTTAGTGGCAGGAATGCGAGATGCTGACAAAGTTAAAGGTAGCTTCCGCATTTGTAATGTCCATCCAGAAGCCAAACTGGTGTTTGAAGTCACGATGATGGACTCAGTGTTTGAAATCTTTGAAACTGAGGAAGAAGCTTTAGAAGGCGTTCCTCGGAGTCTGGCAACATGAAAAGAAGGTTAAAAGGGGGTCCGTCTAGCGGTTGAGGGACGCTTGAGGAAAGAACAAACCATCAAAGCGTCCATTAAACCAAGCTAAGCACAAATACAACAGGTTGTTAAACTCCTCTTCTCTCCAAGCCTACAAAGCTCGCCCCTGCTGACCTTTCCGCCACGTACCTACACCTAACGCACTCGCTGCCAACAGACCCAACACTGAAGCCGGTTCAGGGACAGGCTGCAGCTCCGGATCGGCGCGGAATATCCCTTCGGTACCATCTGCGAGTCTGGCATAGAAGGAAAGCTGACCCGAATCGTTCAGCCCATTGGTTTGGCCGTAAAGGGATGTCACTGTGGAGCCAAAGAGAGCATCACCAATTGCAATCACCTTATTGGTTACTGCGCCCGAGCTAGTGAAGATGCCTTCACCCCCTGCATCCAGTTGAGCAAACAAGGCCACGGTACCCTCTTCGTTAATACCATAGGGGCTTACAGAGCTGAAGGAACCGTTGGTATCGGCAATAGTAGTTACCACTCCGTTGCTGCTGGTGACAACGCCACAACTCCCTGTATCCAGGGGAGCGGAGAAAGCTACGGTACCCCTATTGTTGATCAAAGGGAAACCTCCGAAGCAAGAAAAGGGTCCACTGGTCTGGGCAATAGTGGTTATCGCTCCGCCGCTGCTGGCGAAGATGCCTTCATTCCCGTTATCTAAAGCAGCAGAGAAGACCACAGTGCCCTCATTGTTGATCGCGGGACTCGCGGCGTAGAAGAAGTCGCTAAAAGGGCCGTTAGTGTCGGCGATAGTGTTTATCACCCCGCCACTGCTGATGAAGATGCCCTCACCTCCACTGCGGAGAGTAGCTCTGAAGACTACAGTACCTTGGTCGTTAATAGCAGGGTTTGAGGGGGCACCGTTCCCGATTTCGCTAAAGGGACCGCTAGTGTCGGCAATGGTGGTTATCGTCCCGCCACTACCAGTGAAGAGGCGAGTTTCCCCCGGTTCCAGGAAAGCGTAGAAGGCTACAGTACCCTCATTGTTGAGCGCGGTGGTGACTAAGTTGAAAGAGGGATCTGTACGTTCGGCGATGGTAGTTATCGCCCCGCCGTTGCCAGTGAAGATGCCACTGCCCCCCGCATCCAGGATAGCGCTGAAGGCTACGGTGCCCTGGTCGTTGATCGGAGAGCTAAAGTTAAAGATTTCCCGAAAGGGACCGTTTGTATCAGCTATCTTGGTAAAGGTGTAGGCATTTGCCGCCCCTGTGGTAAGCAAGCTCAGGGTCATACCGACCGCCGTTGCCACTGACAAC
>DATNQP010000071.1:0-2164 GCA_036703965.1 Leptolyngbyaceae cyanobacterium | reverse complement strand
GTCAGTGTTAGTGAAAGCTTCTTCGCATTTTCCAGCAAAGCTGCCGGAATACTCACTGTGCCAGAAAATTCTTCCCCGTTTGCAGGCAATTCTCCTGGCAAGCCTTCCGTAATCGCGCTTAAGGCTCGGCCTTGGTCATCTGTAACATTCAAAAAACTGTAAAGGAATCGTACAGCATTACCTCCCTCGTTCTTTAAGCTTACATTCAGCAATAAAGAACCTCCCTGTTGACTCGCGGAACGGACCTCTAGCGTTACTCCCCGGTCCTGACTTTTGATCGGTAACTTGAGCTGGGAATCTGTACTTGTAAAGGATGCCTCTGTACTAAACGGCTCAGGCGACGGCTTCTCCTCAGTCTCCGACTGACTGCTGTTGTTCGCTTGAGTGTCCTTTTTATCTGTCTTGGATTTATTTGTCTTAGACCCCTCACCTTTGCCGTTCATGTAGGCGTTAACATTGGTCAGGATATCCTCTTCACGCAAAATCGGTACCCCTTCTTTGCCAGGAGAAGTCTGCTGATTGTCCGCCAGCTTTTTGGTAGGGCGAACATCTGGCTGAGTAACGCCTTTAAGAGCTTCATGACCGAGAGTGAATCCCCACATCGCACTTACAAAACCGGCACCTAACATCATTGCCAGTAGAATTAAGGTGAGCGCCACAGTTGAGTTGAATTTCATCAGTAATTCAAGTTACTCCGAATTGCTGCACGACAGGCTGCATGCTATTTTGTTTTACAGCTCACAGCTGTTCAACACAAAATAGTCAATTGCAGGGTTTAATACCACAAAGACAAAACCGTTTCTATTTTAGTTGCCTCTTTTGGGCACGTCCTTTAAAAAATTCAATTCTCTCGATCATAGCTGTCTCGTCAGCTGCCTCGTATTACCCAACTCAGCTTACAATGGTAATAAACTAACCAGGGTTGGCCGAGCGGTTGAGGCAGCGAACTCATAATTCGCCCAAGGCAGGTTCAACTCCTGCACCCTGGATTGAAAAACTTGCTCTTCCAAAGCGACGCCTGTTGAATACGTCTCCCAAGGGCTACCGCGGCGGCGCTGTCTCAAGGATAAACTCACTCCCCTCTACCCTGTTGCCAAAACGGGGAGATTCAGATAGCAGCCGAACGGAGCTATTAAAGGGGTTAGGCAAATCCGGTGTACGAATCACAGGGTCGCTGGAAACCTGCTGGTCTAATACGTCCCTATAAAGCCTGTTAATGCGTTCGGCATCCCGCTCAATTTCAAGATCCGGAAAAGCGGCTCGCCCTGGTAGACCGGGACCAATAATATAAGCCGCTTGACGGGGGAGGGTGCGGTTGAAGTAAAAGTCTCCAGACTCGGCGAAAAAGGCTCGCTCAAAGGCATCTGAAACTGTTTCTACAGGGATTGGCTCAAATCCTAGAGGGTCAGTTTGTGCCATTGCATCATTAGCCCACACACTAGAAGCGGTAGAAAGAACCAACGCGCTGAGCAACTTGGTTAACCGCATTTGCATAACACTCACACTCACTTTTTCCCAATAATATCTGATATCTGAGTTAAGTATTATATTGTGGGGCAATTTTGGGCGATCGCTTATTCTTGAAGTTCTTTGCCGTAATTAAATGATTGACAAAATCCAACAGCCGCTTCAATCCTACGCTGCAACTGATTTAACGTCTCTGCGCCAGTTGCTGCTTGATTTATTTTGCCAACTGGCTTACAAGAAGGGGGATTTTGTTCTCTCTTCAGGCCAGCGCAGTTCTTATTACATTAATGGCAAGCAGGTAACCCTCCATCCCCAAGGGGCATTAGCCATTGGGCGTCTGCTACTCTCCCAGCTACCAACCGATACCCAGGCTGTTGCTGGCTTGACTTTGGGAGCAGACCCGATTGTAAGTGCGGTAAGTGTCGTTTCTGCCTATGAAAATCGACCAATCCCAGCGTTGATTGTGCGCAAAGAGTCGAAAGGGCATGGCACAATGGCATACATCGAAGGACCAAGTTTGCCAGCCGCCGCGAAGGTGGTGGTTTTGGAAGATGTGGTTACCACTGGACAATCGGCGCTCAAAGCCGTAGAGCGCCTCAAAAATGCTGGCTACGAGGTAGAGCAGATAATCGCGCTGGTAGATCGACAGCAAGGGGGTGCCGAGTTGTACGAGTCAGCAGGGCTGGAATTTCAAGCA
>DATNQP010000070.1:0-10586 GCA_036703965.1 Leptolyngbyaceae cyanobacterium | reverse complement strand
TGATACTCTAAAAAAAACTGCACATTACTTAAGGATTAATCAACGAGTATCAGTAAACTCGATTCCTCATTACTAACACCAACAATGCTTTTGATATTCTGTAAAACTATGGTTGATGATCTAACCTTTATAAAACAGCTTAAGCTGTTCAGCATTTAAATAGGGTATTATGGAAGATTGAATTCAGTCAAATAATCGTAGGATGCCAGCAAAGAATCATCTCACTCCAGAGCAAGTAGAGAAACTCCAAAAAGCATTAAAGGCGGGAGAAAAGGGAGATATTAGAGAAAGAATCCTCATTTTATTGCTGCTTAATGACGGAAAAACGCAAGATAAAATCGCCAAATTTTTGGGTTGCTCATTAAATAAAGTATCTTATTGGTGTGTTCATGGAGACCCGGATAATCTAGAAAGCCTCAAAGATGAGAGAATGAGGGGAAACCATAAAAAAGCCACAGATAAATATATAGAAATACTCCTAGAAACTATAGATAAAGAGCCACAAGAGTTAGGATACGAGTTTGGGAGATGGACAGCTAAAAGATTAGCAACATATTTAGGAAACATCATTTTTAGATAAAGGCAATGCAGATAATTTTTACAAAGTCCTAAAAATCTTTTATCAAGAGCTTATTAATGAATGGGTAGAATCCGGTAATCAAGCAAAAGACTTTGCGGAAAAGGGAGCGAAGATAGTTGTCATTCTTGATAATGCAAGTTTTCATAAGAAAGAAGAGTATATCGAGAGAATTGAAGCAGAAATGCCCAATCTTCATTTAGAGTTTCTCCCCGAATATAGCCCGGATTATAACTTAATTGAATTGGTTTGGCATTCAACGAAGGAATATGTTGCTAATCGACTGTTTACATCAATTGAAGAACTAGAATATTTATTACATCAGCTTTTAAATGAAGGAGAGTTAGTTATTAAGTGGGGACGAAAGCTCAAAAACAAAGGTGATGCTCTTATCACAGTTTAAATGCATAACAGCTTACTGTCAGTGTTGTTACGTACTTTCCTAATTGTATGGGGCAAAACACCCACCAAAAGTGCGAAGGCTTCGTCTGGCAACTTGGCGATCGTCTCGGCATCAAAGAAACCCTCAAACTGCTCAAGGATTGTCTGAGCGCGTTGCAACGGTACTGGGTTCTTTGTCGTTTTTCTAGTTAGCTGAATCCACTGTCGCCGAATCAAATAAGCCTGTCGTCGCTCATCAGGTGATGCAGGAGAGAGCAACGAAAGATTCCCCACTGGCAACACTCGCTGACAATCCAGATCAAATGGACCCCCTACCGCTGAGCCGGGTCCCGCAAATTCAGCATGATAGCTCTTATAGAGAATTAAGCCATTGCGACGCCGACTATTAACAATTAGCAGCTGTTTATCATGTAGTTGCTTGAGGATTTCCAATCCCTGTGAGTCTTGCATCTGATCCTTGCAGGGGTTCAGGCTTTCGTGTTCCATACCACTATCGCCTTGAGAGTTGGCGGAACCTGTACAGCGGGCAAGCACCTTCTCTTCATAAAGAGCTGTCTGGCAACGCTGTTATTTTCGCTCTCCCTCTCAAATCGTATTGCTTAATTTCTCGGAGCAGGGAGGCACCCAGACCGAAAGCACGACCGCCAACTCAATTGGTGTAAGTTTTGGAGGACACACGATGAGGAAAACTCAGTTTACCATCTGTTTTCAGTTACCACTACAAGCAAGCTCAGAACAGTATCATTCGTTGCCCGTCAACCTCATAACTCCATTTTATGGTACGCCTGTTGGATGCATTAGAGATTGTGGTTAGGAGATTCCCTCCTAAAGGGAATTTCTTTAAAAGAAAGTCCTTAACTGGTTGTGGCAGGAGTCAGATGCTTATGCAAAAATAGGCGTTTTGGACGCCCCAACAGCATGGCACTGTAGCTAGGCTCAACCTGGTGTAGTTGATATCCAGTCTTGAGATAAAGCTGCCGAGCCTGATGATTATTTTCCAACACATGGAGGTAGAGGTTTCGAGAACCCCATTCCAGAGCCGTTCGCTCACAGGCGAGAAGCAATTGTCGAGCTACTCCCTTGCGCCTACATGACTTTGTGACGGCCAGGTTAGAAATATAAGGATATTGGGAGCTACGTGGTTGCCAGGAAGAGGGAGAACGGAGCGCAATCTCTACAGTGCCTACCAGCTCTTCGTGGGAACCAGCGACCATAGAAACGCTGGAGACGGCAACTAAACAGACGTAAGGCGGTGAAGTGGAGCGGAGCCGATTTCGCAAATCTTCATAAATTCCCAATCGCAACATAGGATAAATCCAGCCCATGATCCCAGTCCGAGGGTGAAAGCTATCCGTCAGAATTTCCGCCAGGGTGGTCAGATCCCCAGCTTGAGCTGTACGGATAGTGAAGTGAGATGCTCCAGCAGTAACGGCATCCTGGCCAGCAGAGGCTGGTTCGTAGGGGGTCAAGAAAGAGAAGCAGGGGTTCACAACCACAAAAATATTTTGGTAAAAAGACAATCGAAAATGTTCAAAGCAAACAAAATATCAAAAATTTACAAATGCCAGTTTGAGAACAATCTGTTTCTTTCTTGGCTTTCAAAATTCTGTAAAAAGTCTTTTGTAATCGATGTTTAACCAATTGTATCGAGCGCTGGGTTGTCTATGATAATCTCTGAAGCATCTATAATTATGTCCCTCATATGGTAGATGCGATAAGCACTGGAGCCATATAGGTCTTTAAATTTCTGGTGAATGGGGGCCTGATGCCTGCTGAGGGGTCAGCTTGGATGCCAGGGCAGCTAGACTGGGTTCTGTCAGGCGATTGTACAACAACTGTGCTTATTGAGGGTAACGATTTCAAACCAAGCACAGGGGCAAACCCAACGGCAGTAAAGGATAGTATTGTACAAGTAGTGCATCAACCAGCAGCAATCAAGGTACAGCTTTCTCTGTACCCCAACGGGGTAAAAAGTCCACTGTCTAGATCGGTCGAAATTATGAAGGTATGTTTCTAACAGCCTGATTTTTATCAGAGTGATGAGAGAGCAGGGTTTATAACCCCGATCAAAGCAGTCAGCTCTGAATGGATCACCAAAAGGTTAGTAACAATTTTTCAGTGGGCAACCTTAAGGAACAAGAAAGCCACCCGTGCATTTTTGCTGTGTCGTTTGTAAGTAGTGTACTGCTTGTCGTTTATGGCGTTAGGCTAAAGCTAGCTCTTCCGGAGGCGCTGAGCAAATTGGCTTAATGCGTCAGCACCCTAGCTGTCAGTGCTTTTCGGAATCGCTTACCTAACGAAAAATCCTTTGGGGGTAGCGTAACAGAGCCACTGATCACTTTTAGGCGTTCCCCTTCCTCACAGGGCAGAGCAGCCTTATTTAGGTAGAAGGAGGGCACGGGAGGTGAAAAACAACGACGACAACGGGTCACTCTCTTACTCACGTTTGTTAAAGGATACAACCCTACTGGAAAACAAAAATTACAATCAATTGGGGTGCACCACAGACTATAGCCACAACTTCGAGGGATCTCGAAATGAGTTATATGCTCTACTCAGCCAATCCCAAAATTAGGACTAATAACTTTAGTCTTGATTTATCGCTCTCGCCAGCTATCCGGAGCGAGAAGAATCTGTGAAGAGTGTGCAGACTGTTTTTATAAAGGCAAGCCCTGGCAGCAGGAGAGCGGTGCATGAAATCCCAAGAAACTAGTAAGCCCAAACTTCTGGTTGTCGATGACGAACCAGATAACCTTGACTTGCTTTACCGAACTTTCCATCGAGAGTACAAGGTATTGAGGGCAGATAATGGACCTGCTGCACTAGAGATTTTGGCTCATGAGGGAGATGTGGCAGTAATCATCTCCGATCAGCGTATGCCTTTAATGAGTGGCACCGAGTTTCTCAGCCTCACTGCCACCCAATATCCTGATATTATCCGGATTATCTTAACTGGCTACACCGATGTTGAAGACCTGGTAGAGGCAATCAACGCGGGTAAGGTGTTCAAGTACGTCACTAAACCCTGGAACGCTGAAGAACTTAAGGCAGTAGTGCGACAAGCCCTGGATACCCACAATGTCCTAAAAGTTCGCACCAGAGAACTTTGCCGAGCGCTCCGCCGGGAATCGCTACTTAATACCGTTACCAATACGATTCGCAATGCTCAGTATGGGCGAAGTGGTGGTTCCCCCTTACGGCAAATCCTTCAAAGGATTGTGGAAACGGTGGGTCATCTGCTGGAGGTGGATATTTGCATTTTGCGTCCCTTTCAAGATGAGCGATTGGTAGATGAATGGTTCGTTTATCAGAAAAACCAAGGGTCGCTCGGAAGCGGGAATGGATCTGTCCCTAACGGTTCCATTGGCTCTTTGGCAGTTGATCAGCTAACGCTAATGCCAGATAGGGACTGGGGCGTGGGGCGTCGGGACGATGGGGTTGATACTCGCTCTAATTTTCCAGAAGCTTCTAGTTTCCCTTCGTACCCCTCACCGTTAGAGCAGACGGTGTGGGAAACCCGTAGTGTCGAAGTGATTAACGATGTATTGACAGACGGGCGTTTTAGTGGAGACACGGCAGAAATTAGACAACAGGCGATCGCTTACCAGCAGGCAAACATCCGCTCAAGCTTGGTTGTACCGCTGATTAGTCAACAGGAGCTGGTAGCGGTACTGGCACTGCATCAGTGTGGCGAACCCTACTCTTGGCAGGATGACGAAATTCAGTTGGTAGTGATGGTTGCCGATCAAGCGGCTCTGGCTCTTTCCCAGGCGCGAGCTTACGAGCAACTTCGCGCCTTGGCGACTCAGCAGGCACTCATTAATACGATTACCACAGCCATCCGCTCGACGCTGGACCCTCAAGAGATTTTTACAGCAATTACTCAACAGTTAGGACAAGCATTACAGGTTGATGGTTGTGCTCTATCTCTGTGGAGAAAGGAGGATGAGTTTGTTCAATGTGTTGGTTTGTATGACGGGAAATCATCACAAGTGGTGGGAAATGAGGCCCCTAGGGAGGTAACGAGATGGGAAAATGGGGAGATGGAGAGATGGAAAAATCAGTCCACTAATCCCCAATCCCACCCCTCTATCCCTCCAGGTCAGCTGCCCCAGTCAATTGTCCCAATTGCCGGTAATCCGGTGCTCCAGCAGCTTGTGAATACACAACAGCCAGTGGCGATCAATGATCTGGCAGCGAATGCAGAAATGAATGGGTTGGACCTGCCACTGCGCGAACCTGCGCGAGCCCTTTTGGTGGTACCCTTACTTGCCGATGGCGAGATTATTGGGAGCATTACGCTGCGGCAAATCTATAAAGCTCGCCAGTGGCTCTCTTCAGAAATAGACTTAGCTCAGGCACTGGCAGCCCAGGCAGCGATCGCGGTTCAACAGTCCCGACTGTATCAGAAGACACGGCAGCAAGCTGAGCGGTTGCTGGAATTAGACCGGCAGAAAACAGAGTTCTTCCAAAATGTTTCCCACGAGTTCCGCACCCCCCTAACCCTGATGATTGGGCCACTGGAGTCGGTTGTGGAGCAGAAACAGGATTTGCCTTATGAGCAGAGCGCGATCGCCTTGCGCAATTCCCGACGATTATTACGATTAGTCAATCAGCTACTAGATTTACAGCGACTTGACGCAGGTCGGATGCAAGCCAGCTTCCGTCCTTGTGACTTAGTAGAATTTGTCAACCAAATCGTTGAAGCCTTTCGACCCTACTGCGAGAAAAAGAGTATCAAGATTTTGACCCAGCTGGCGTCTTGTGAGCAGGTTTATTTAGATTCGGAAAAATTTGACAAGGTGCTTTATAACCTTCTGTCGAATGCCATGAAGTTTACCGGCTCAGGGGGAACTATTACCGTTAAGCTAGAATCGGCCGGAGATCACATCCGGATGCAGGTCAAAGACAACGGCATTGGCATTCGCAAGGAGCAAATTCCCCATTTGTTTGAGCGGTTCCGACAGGCGGAGGGGTCAGTTAACCGTAGTTATGAAGGTAGCGGTCTGGGACTCGCCTTGGTAAAAGAACTGGTGGAACTGCATGGAGGTCAAATTTCTGTAGAGTCGGTTTACTCACAAGGCACAACCTTCACCGTTTGGCTACAAACGGGAACAGCTCACCTACCGTTGGAGCAGGTACTGGAAGTACCTACAGAAATTCAATCCAGCCGTGCGGCTGTGGAATTAGCGTATCTAGAAATTGAATCTCCAGAAGAAGAGTTGGAATTGAACGAAGACTCGAAGGTTGCAACGTTGCAAGTTGAAGGTTCCAGCCAAAGTGATAACCTTGAACCGGCTAAAGTGCCACCTTCTACCCAAACTAACAACCTCCAACCTTCTAACCTGCAACCGGCAACCATCTTAGTGGTGGACGATAACCCGGATTTACGAACCTATGTATCCCGCATTCTGCGACAGGTTGGTTATCAAGTGGTGATGGCTCGCAACGGAGAGGAAGGGTTCCGTATGACCCAGGAGCGGCGTCCCCAACTGATCGTGACAGATTTGATGATGCCTATGGTATCGGGTCTGGATCTGATTCGCATGATTCGCGATTCGGCAGATTTGAAAGGAACGCCCATTATCCTACTGACGGCTAAAGCGGATGAAATGACGCGGATTGAGGGAGCCGAGAGGGGAGCAGATGGCTATCTCTCTAAGCCCTTCAATGACCGGGAATTGTTGGCAGAAGTCAGGAATCTCCTGGCGCTCAAGGCAAATGAGCAACGAGTCGTTGAGTTGAATACTTACTTAACGGAGTCAGTGCTGAAGCGCTTTTTGCCACCGGCAATGGTTCAGAAGGCAGCTAAGGGTGAATTGTCGCTGGATCTGCGTCCAGAACCCCGTCTGATCACGATTTTGTTTAGTGACATTGTTGGCTTTACCCAACTAGCAAACACGTTGCGATCGCGACGTGTTGCTGAATTACTCAATGAGTACCTTGAAGCAATGACCCGTGCCGTTTTTGATAACGGCGGCACGGTTGATAAATTTATGGGAGATGCGATATTAGCGCTTTTCGGCGCGCCTGAGGAGCTGACCCCGAATGAGCAAGTGCGGCGGGCGATCGCCGCAGCACGACAAATGCATCTTTCCCTGCATCAGCTCAATCAGCGCTGGCAGGCTCTAGGCATCGTTGGGGATCAGGGACCACCCCCTGTGCAATTCCGTTGTGGTATTCACCAGGGAACGGCTGTTGTAGGGATGTTTGGAGGCAGTGAGCGGTCGGACTACACAGCCATTGGTCCTGCTGTTAACATTGCTGCACGGCTGCAAGAAGCCGCAGAACCAAATTCCATTCTGGTCTCAGCCGCTGTTGCCGACTATTTGGAAGACGATGCCATTACTAAGTTCATTCCTCTCCAGCTCAAAGGTATTGATGAGACTGTTCTTACCTTTTCAGTCAAACCAGCGCCGTTTGAGTCTAAGTGACATACTCCCTGCACGGCTAGGGCACTTGCTTAAAGGGGAAGGTGAAACAGAATTCACCTTTTCCCTTTGATCGACAAATTCATATTGGTTTCTTATAGCGCTTCTTGTTTGTATGATTTTCTAACCTGAAGCGATCACAACAAGTAGAATTTTGAGGACGACACATGGACATAGAATCTCAGATTCATACGCTTTTACCACTCCTGCAAAACAATCCCGAAGCATTAGGGAGAATTATTGAAAAATCGGCGAAACTACAGGTAGGGCAAGCTAAAGAAAAAGTAAATCCTGATGCTTTATATGATGCAGTGGTTGACGTGGCTATGAGCCTAAAAGAATTAACAGGCGGTAAGTACGACTGGACATCTGTTATCGGCTCGATTGCTAACAGACTCAGCGGGCATGCTGATGCACTCGCAGTGGTTGACCCTAACAATCCCGAAGTATCGCGATTGAGGTCTTCGGCGGTACTCCTGGAAATGGCTCAGGAAAGTACTGAGGTTAGTATTTTAGGACGCTTTGAGGTAGAGGAGCCTGAAGGCTAAGAGAGTAGAAAACCGTGGGTTAACCACTAAAAAACTAGTATTTCCGCTAGTTTAGGTCAAAGTATCACAATATTAAACATGGATGCAGAGGAACTACTTTTGCGTTATGCCGCTGGAGAGCGAGATTTTACCGGAGCGAAGCTATCCAGGGTAAAGCTTGTTGGTGTCAAACTGGTGGGAATTAAACTCTGGGGAGCGGACTTGAGTGGCGCTAACCTAGCTAGAGCTAAACTCTGGGGAGCGGACTTGAGTGGCGCTAATCTAGCCAGAGCTAACTTGACCCGAGCTAATCTCAGCGGAGCGAAACTCAATGAAGCTAATTTACGGCAAGCCAAACTCAACTATACCAAGCTTTTTGGAGCTTCTCTAAGTGGAGCTTACTACGATGAAACTACCCGGTTTCCTCAGGGTTTTGACCCCCAAAGTAAAAATATGCGGAAAGTTTAAATCCTGAAGGGGGTAACGAGCGCCTCAAAAGCTTCTGAGATAAAGCTTTTCCTCATATGACTTTTAAAAAGATGTCGGCTTACTGCTGTAGACTATCTATCCGTAGGCCAACGTCAATTTCGCTTTCCTTCAGTGCAAGACAGACTTAATTCTGAACCATCTAGACGCCCTGATCACTTGCCCAATCAGCGGTGGCAAATCGCACCACCACAGATACAACAAGCTGCTCAACTGGCACAAGCCATAGGACTTTCACCACTGCTGGCTCAAGTGCTGATTAATCGAGGCATGGAGACACCTCAACAGGCACAAGTGTATTTAAATCCAGAATCCCAAGTGATGCCTGCACCGATTGATGAATTTCCTGATTTGGCAATTAGTGTGGAAATGCTCAAAGAGGCGATCGCTTCTCAGGAAAAGATTGCGATCTGTGGAGACTACGACGCTGATGGCATGACCAGCACGGCTTTGTTACTCCGAGCATTACGCTGGTTAGGTGCTGATGTGGATTATGCCATTCCTAGCCGCATGAAAGACGGCTACGGCATTAATAAGCGAATTGTTGAGGAGTTCGCTAATGAAGGAGTTGCGCTGATTTTGACGGTAGATAATGGGATTTCTGCCCATGATGCGATTGCCAGAGCATTAGAACTAGGAATAATGGTCATTGTGACTGACCACCATGACCTGCCACCCGAACTGCCGGAAGCGGATGCTATCATCAACCCGAAACAGCTGCCTGAATCCTCACCTTATCGGGGGCTTGCGGGTGTCGGTGTGGCTTATGTTTTAGCCGTTTGCCTTGCCCAAGAACTGGGTAAGCTTCAGGGATTGACCTCCCAACTGTTAGAGCTATTTACTCTAGGAACGATTGCGGATTTAGCCCCCTTAACCGATATTAATCGGCGCTGGTTAAAGCGAGGCTTAGGGCTGTTGCCTAAGTCAGAATTGGTAGGGATTCAGGCATTAATCCAGATGTCTGGGGTAAGCGAAGGCCAAAAAGCCATGAAGCCAGAGGATATTGGCTTTAAGCTAGGACCAAGAATTAATGCGATCGGTCGCCTATCAGACCCCCAGATTGTGATTGAACTGCTGACCACAACCGAACCGGGGGTGGCGCTGGAACGAGCAATGCAGTGTGAACAGATTAACCAAAAGCGCCAGCAACTGTGTGAGCAAATCGAACAAGAAGCGATCGCGTTCATAGAACAAAATCACCAGGATTGGCAACAACAGCGTGTGTTGGTCATTGTTCAACCCGAATGGCATCACGGCGTTATTGGCATAGTTGCCTCCCGACTGGTGGAACGCTACGGCATTCCCGTGTTCATCGGCACATATGAAGAGGACGACTCAAATCACATCCGAGGTTCAGCGCGGGGAATTCCCGAATTCCACATCTTTGAAGCCTTGCAATTCTGTAAAGAGTTACTGGGAAAATTTGGTGGACACAAAGCCGCTGGAGGCTTTTCCTTACCCGCTGAGAACTTGGAAGCGTTTCAAGAATCCCTTAGCCGCTTTGCCCATCAGTGCTTGCAACCAGAACATCTCAAACCACTGATTGCCATTGATGTTCAGGCTGATTTCAGTCAAATTACTCCCAACCTCTATCAACAAATTGACGCTCTCCATCCCTGCGGTATTGGCAACCCCGACCCAGTGTTTTGGACACCTAATGTGAAAGTTGTAGAGCAAAAAATCGTCGGTAAGGGGCACCTCAAACTCACCCTAAGTCAGGATAACCAACCCATTAAAATCACAGCTGTTGCTTGGCGCTGGGGCGAATACTTTCCCCTACCCCAGCGAGTGGATATTGCCTACAAAATACGAGAAAACACCTGGAATGGCAATACTGTAGTTGAATTAGAGCTAGTCGGCATTCGCTTACCCGCCTCTCCCCTGTCTCCACCCAAGAAAGCCGAGTTTTATCACAATGAACGGCGCTACACTTGTAGCCTCTATGAGTCTTTAAACGAATTAAGAATTAGAAATCCTGAAGGGAAAGTCCTGGCAATTCAGAAAGGGCAACGAACTGGACTTTTGGGAGCTAAACGGGAAGATGCTAAAGAGGTCGATGTTACTCAACCTCGCTATTATCAGTTGATTAAAGCGGCAACTCGTGCCTTGGAAATCACATGAGGAGTAAAACTATTAAATCCGGTTAATTAGTAGAGACGTTGC
>DATNQP010000069.1:0-5645 GCA_036703965.1 Leptolyngbyaceae cyanobacterium | reverse complement strand
TAATCCCCAATCACTAAAACTAACAATATTTATTTCCACCGACCTGCTTAGGTATGTAGAGAAATGCTACGAGTATGCTAGAGCCGACGCTGAGCACCCAAAGTGCGATCGCATGCGTCAAGACTCCACCCGCATTATTGTTATATTGTCTATGCGTGAAGTTTCGGAGTCTCAACAAGAAGATTTCATATTTTGTGATGTCTTTAAGTATTTTTTCAGAAACTTGGAGAACGCTGGAGTATAACCGAAGTGGAGTCTGCATCTACACCGCCCGCACAACAGGGAATCACTATGCAGCCTGACACTACCCGCATCGCTTTGCCTGCCTTAGAGAATGTAATCGACACTCATCCCCTAACCACTACTCCTGACACACCAATAGTAGATGTTATTGCCTTAATCAGCCAAGGACGAAAAACTCGTGCCTTGTCAAATTCCAGGATAATCTCTTCCCAAGAGGCTAAGCGATCAGCAGACGATACAAAAACCCAAACATCGAGAATTAGCCTGCCTAGCGTAGCGCCAGCTAGCTGCGTCTTAGTGATGGAAGGAGAGCGGTTAGTCGGTATATTTACGGAACAGGCTCTCGTTCGCCTGACGGCTTGGGAGGTGAACCTAGAGAAGACGAAGGTTGCGGATGTCATGACGCGATCGCCCTTCACGCTGACCTTATCTGATTCGTGTAATCTTTTTACGGCAATCTCGCTTTTGAGTCAACCTCAAATTCGCCACCTACCTGTCTTGGCACAGGATGGTCAACTGATGGGACTCATTACAGCTGACAGTATTTGTCGGGAACTGCCACCGCTCAAGCTCTTGAAGTTGCGACGCCTATCAGCGGTGACGACAGCCTCTGTTATTCAAGCACCATTAACCACCTCTGTCCTGAACCTTGCCAACCTGATGGTGCAAGAGGGTGTGAGTTCTGTGGTGCTGACGGAAGAAAGGGGACTAGTGACTGAAGACTGGGGATTGGGAGAAGAGGTTTTTAGATCGACAGAGCAAGTACCAACCCCATCGTCCCCATCGCCAATTCCTGTAGGACTTTTTACAGAACGCGACCTTGTGCAGCTTGTCCAGTTGTCCCTATTAGGGCTTGACTTGTCCAAAACTCAGGCGCGAATGGTGATGAGAACACCCTTGTTTTGCTTGAGTCCGGAGGATTCCCTGGAGACGGCTCTTCACCAAATGCAGCAGTGGCAGACGGAACAGTTGGTGGTGTTTGGTGAGCAAGAAAACTCGCTGGGAGTTATTACCCAGACAGACTTGCTGCAACTGCTCGATCCAATCGCAATGCTGAGTGTGATTGAGGAATTACAGCAAACCGTTGAGGACCAAACGGCAGAACTAAGACAGGTCAATGATCAATTACAGCAGGAGATGCTCAAGTGTCAGCAAGGCGATCGCATAGAGGACTTGGCACCTTTCCGTCTTAGCAAAGCGACGCCAAGCGCAGTGGAACGAACGGCGGCAGTACCTGCCCCAGAGCAAAAGCGCCAGGAGCCACTAGATAGCATCTCGACCGACACGACTACAAGCATGTCAGTTAAAGAAGCTGTCTTGCCGGATGCTGGCGAGAACAGGGAACTAGATAGCTGGGCTTCCCATAAGCGAGCGGAAGCGGTAGAGACGCGATTAATTGCGTCTCTACAAGAAGCCAAAGAACGCTTTGAATTAGTGACACGCGCTTCCCAAGATGGTCTTTGGGACTGGGATCTACTGACCGGAGAGATCTACTACTCCCCGCGTTGGAAGGAGATGCTTGGCTACCTTGACTACGAACTGCCCAACGAATTGGTTTCGTGGGAAAAAGTCATCTTTGAAGAGGATCGCATCGCGGCGCTAAAACTTATTGAGGATTACAACGGCGGCAGAGTGTCCCGCTTTTCGGTTACGCAACGCTTTTATCATAAAAACGGCTCCACTGTTTACATCCTTTCACGAGCTATTCACCTAAAAGATGCTGAGGGACGGGTTGTCCGTATGGTTGGTGCCCATACTGATATTACCGAGTTGGTCAATGCTCAGGAAGCCTTGCGCCAAAGTGAAGAGCGGATGCGGGCGCTTTTGAATGCGATTCCCGATGTCATGTTCCGGCAACGGGTGGACGGGATGTATTTGGACTGCAAGTTGAAAGACGGCGAATTAATAGTACCCTCCCAAACCCCTAACGGGACAAACGCCTGTGACTTGCCGATACCTGAAGAGGTAAAGAATCATCATCTTGAACGTCTCCAAATTGCTATCGAAACCGGCGAATTGCAGACGTATGAGCATGAATTACAAGAACCTGACGGCGTTTACAGCTATGAAACGCGCATCGTTAAAAGCGGTGCTGATGAAGCTGTCTGTATTCTGCGCGACATCACCAAGCGCAAGTTAGCAGAGGCAGAACTGCGAGCGAGTGAGGAACGCTATCGCCTAGTAATTACGACGATGGCAGAGGGAATCGTTCTTCAGCAGGCTGATGGTAAAATTACCGCCTGTAATGCCAGCGCTGAACGCATAGTTGGGGTTTCTGCCGAACAAATGATGGGACGGACATCTATTGACCCGTACTGGCAAACCATCCACGATGATGGCTCTCCTTTTCCCGGTGAAGAGCATCCATCTATGGTGACCTTGGAAACTGGTGAACCCCAGTCCAACGTTATTATGGGCGTCTACAAACCCGATGGGACACTCACCTGGATTTCAATTAATTCCCAACCTCTGTTTCAACCCGGTGAAACCAAGCCCTATGGGGTCGTTACGTCCTTTTCCGATATCACCGCTCGCAAGCAAGCAGAAGCAGCGTTGCGGCAGCAAGCAGAGCGGGAACAGTTAATCCAAGCGATTTCTCTGCGGATTCGTCAGTCCCTGGAACTGGAGGAGATTCTTAATACTACCGTTACGGAAGTGCGGCAGTTCCTCAAGACTGACCGAGTGGTTATTTACCGCTTCAATCCAGATTGGAGTGGAGTTGTTGCCGTGGAGTCCGTCAGTGCTGACTGGATTGCTGTGGTGGGAACCACTATCCATGACCCTTGCTTTGGAAAAACTTACACGCAGCTATACCAGCAAGGTCGCATTGGGGTTGTAGAAAATGTTTATACAGCTGGTCTAACCCCATGCTATGTTGACTTCCTGGCTCGGCTCCAAGTTATGGCAAGCTTAACAGTACCGATTCTGCAAGGAGAGAAGCTGTGGGGACTGCTGATTGCCCATCACTGTCGTACTCCACGACAGTGGCAGTTCTTAGAGACTGATTTGTTGCAGCAGTTGGCAACTCAGGTCGCGATCGCTGTCCAGCAATCGGAACTGTATGAGCAGCTTTCAGCAGAACTCGCCGAACGCAAGCGGGCGGAGGAAGGACTACGCGAGAGTGAGGCAGCTCTACAACGGCAATTTAATCGCGCTCTATTGCTAAAGCAAATTACCCAAGAAATCCGCCAAAGCCTAGACAGTAAGCAAATTTTTCAGACCACTGCAACTCAAATTGGTCAGGCATTTCGCGTCAACCGCTGTGTGATTCACACCTACATTGCTCAGGTGATACCGCAAATTCCTTTTGTCGCTGAATATTTAGAACCGGGCTATGAGTCAATCCTGGAATTATCTATACCTGTGAGTGGTAATCCTCATGTGGAACGACTGCTCGCCTCAGACTCAGCGATCGCATCGCCCAACGTTTACACAGACCCACTATTGCAAGCGGCTATCCCAATTTGCCAGAAAATTGGTCTGAAATCAATGCTGGCGATTCGTACCTCGTACCAGGGAGAACCCAATGGAGTGATTGGCTTACATCAGTGCGACTCCTTGCGCTACTGGACGCCGGATGAGATCGAACTACTAGAGGCTCTGGCAGCTCAGGTAGGAATTGCCCTTACCCAAGCCCATCTCTTGGAACAAGAAAAGCGCCAACGTGAGCAACTGGCAGAACAAAACATTGCTCTAGAAAAAGCCAAACATACAGCAGAGTCAGCCAACCGAGCCAAGGGTGAATTTCTGGCTACGATGAGCCATGAAATCCGCACTCCCATGAACGCCGTGATTGGTATGACGGGACTGCTGCTCAACACGGAGCTGAAACCCCAACAGAGCGACTTTGTTGAAACGATTCGCAAGAGTGGCGAGTCACTCCTCACCATCATTAACGATATTCTCGACTTCTCCAAAATCGAGTCAGGGAAGCTGGAACTAGAGGAACATCCCTTCAAGCTACGAACCTGCATTGAGGAATCCCTTGACCTGCTTGCGCCTAGAGCAGCAGAAAAGGGGCTAGAGTTGGCCTATCTAATTGACCCACAAACTCCCAACACCATTGTGGGAGACGTTACCCGACTGCGCCAGATCCTGGTAAATCTGCTAAGTAACGCCGTCAAGTTCACTGAAAGTGGAGAAGTTACAGTTTCAGTGATAGCCAAAGGTGTAGGGGCTAAGGTGTGGAGCGTTGAAGCTGATTCGTCCCAAGCCCCCATGCTTGATCAAGAGGCAATTCACACCCCACATCCCTGTTACGAAATTCAATTCGCGGTCAAGGATACTGGCATTGGTATCCCAACTGAGCGCTTAGACCGCCTGTTCAAACCCTTTAGTCAGGTTGATTCCTCCACCAGTCGCCATTATGGCGGTACTGGTTTGGGATTGGTGATTTCTCAACGCTTGAGCGAAATGATGGGCGGCAGCATCTGGGTCGAAAGTGAAGTGGGAAAAGGCTCTACGTTTTATTTTAGTGTGGTCACTCAAGCTGTGCAGAGTATCTCCCAGATTAATCTTGATGTCACGCAACCCCAGCTCGCAGGCAAGCGACTACTGATTGTGGATGATAATGCTACTAATCGCCAAATTTTAACTCTGCAAGGAGAGTCTTGGGGAATGCTGACTCAGGAAGCTCAGTCTGGCTCCGAGGTCTTGGAGTGGCTGCGTCAGGGAAAGCCGTTCGACCTGGCTATTCTCGATATGCAGATGCCAGGAATGGATGGGCTAACCCTAGCAGCAGAAATCCGCCGACAACCAGGCTACCAGGAGTTGCCTCTGGTGATGCTGACCTCTATAGGCAAGCCAGAAACTAGCGAGGCAAGGGTCAATGCCAACTTTGCTGCCTTTCTCAACAAGCCGATTAAACAGTCCCAGCTCTACGATGTCCTACTTGGGGTTCTGATGGGACAACCTATCAAAGTTCGACCTACCTGTTCTATCTCCCCGGCGATTGACGCTAACTTGGGAGAACGCTTACCTCTACGGATTTTGCTAGCTGAGGACAATGTGGTGAACCAGAAGGTGGCATTGCACCTGTTACAGCGGATGGGGTACCGAGCGGATGTGGTAGGCAATGGTTTGGAAGTGCTGGAAGCTCTCTCGCGCCAGTCTTATGATGTGGTGTTTATGGATGTGCAAATGCCGGAAATGGACGGATTGGCAACAACATCTCGCATCTGCCAAGAATGGTCGCGCATCGAGCGTCCTCGCATTATCGCGATGACGGCGAATGCGATGCAGGGAGACCGAGAGATGTGCTTGGAGGCAGGTATGGACGACTACATCAGCAAGCCTATTCGAGTGGAGGAACTGGTTCGTGTCTTGAGCAAATGTCAAGAAGAGTTGCAGGTGACGCGGTTGCAAGTTGCAAGTTCAGCCGATAACCTTCAACCTTCAATCCC
>DATNQP010000068.1:0-9860 GCA_036703965.1 Leptolyngbyaceae cyanobacterium | reverse complement strand
TTTTATCGACGAAACCGGAAAGCCGCTAGGTCTCTATCAAAAGCCTAAACTCACAGGAATTACCATACCCAATTTGCTGTGCCGTAATCCGATTAGCAATGGTTCAGCTCCTGTAATTCGGCGAGAGGTATTTGAGGCAATCAAGTTTCAGGACAATCTTTATGGGACTGTAGAAGACTTCTATTTCGATGACCGCTTTCGTGCGTCAGAGGACATTGAATGTTGGTTTCGCATTGCCATTCAGACTGAGTGGCAAATTGAGGGAATTCCTGAAGCCCTAACGCTGTATCGGGTTAATTCAGGGGGACTCTCAGCGAGTGTGTTCAAGCAGTTAGACTCCTGGGAACAAGTGATTGAAAAGACCCGCTCCTATGCTCCAGATCTAGTTGCTCAGTGGGAAAATCCAGCCAGAGCCTATCAATTAAGGTATTTAGCTCGCAGGGCGATCACTCTGAAAGACGGCTCAATAGCGGTCAAGCTATTTCATCGGGCTTTAGCTACCCACTGGCGTATTCTGCTAGAGGAACCACGCCGCACTCTATTAACCTGGAGCGCGACCTATTTACTCTGGCTTCTACCTCAGCCCTTCTACTACCAGCTAGAAGGTCTAGCGCTAAAAATCACAGAGGTCACCCAAAGACGCCGTATTCTTCAAGACCAGTCTAGGCCAACGACATAAGCGATCGCACTTTCTCGGCAGATCAGCTAGAGCGCCAGTGCGGTAAAAGGAGTTGAGCTGACGGCGTGACGAGCGGTTCAAAAGCTTCTGGTATAAAGCTTTTTTCCCACTTTCTCCTCAAAAAGATGTCGGCTTATAGACAGGCTTGTTGAGAATAAGATTTTTGAGAGCCTCCCTCTCTCGATAATAATCATAAGGTAGGCGATCTGTACCTCGCCTACCTCCGTACTTTTTAGTTTCCTTTAGCTAACGACTATAAGCCCTGTAGATATTTTGTGGTAAAAAAAGCGGTCTGTCTCATGGACCTCTTGCCAGAGGTCTAATCAAGAGGAGATTTCATTTATAGATGCATCCCAGATAACAAAATAGGTCAACTTGATTATCTTTTTTGAGACAGGAAAGCCTTTTCAAAAAGACTCAAAGCATTGGAAGGGTAGTCTTGAGCCTCTACTATCGCTCCGAGCCAAGACTAAACCCAAGGAATTTCAGGGGCTTATATTAATAAAAATTATCATTATTACTTCGGGAGAGCCATCTTGTAACTGGCTTCATTGCCTGTACTCATAGCTGAGAAAAAAACCTCTCTTCCAATCTCCACAACTGAGCTGAAACAGCTTCCAGAGGGCTTTGTATTTTAGTTTCTTACGTCGAACTCAAGTAATAGACGTTCGTATCCCCTGACCTTCAGGCAGGCGATGAGCTTCCCCTCGCCAGTTGTTAAAGTTTTGGCTAAGCTAACAACACCTTGTGAACTCTTTGAAATCAGCCATTATGCTGAAATAGAGTAACCCAGGTGCGTAGATGTGGGCAGTACCTAGGCTCATGATTCCGGCTTTTTCGGAAAAGCAAACGCTTGGATTCTTAGTATGCCTATCCAGGTACATCCAATCCTCTATCCCTCCCAAACCCCAGTTTTACTACTAACCTCATGTGCCTTCAAGTTGCATAAAACCAGTGCTGAATCCCTTGCCAGTAGTAGGTCAGACAGGAAAAATGAATGACAATTAGCTTTCTAGTTGAAACAGCTCTGATGGTGCCTACGATTTCAATCGATCAAACAGACCTGAATTCGACCTGAGGCTGAAAGCCTGATTTTGAGACATATTGCGTGAGGGTGTATGCCGCATTTTGGCGTCGCCTAAATTCTCAGAGTGAATTCAGTTGAAAAAATAAAAATATGAGGTATTCCTCACCGAGCGTGCTTTTCTCAAAAACTCCACTCACAATGATTCAGTATAGATTGAGTCCCCATTGGCTCAGAGAGCTGACAGGAAAGGTTGTTTCAGAAGAACGATGAAAAAGATTTTAGTCGTTGACGACGATAGAACTCTGCGAATTGTCTTGACACGCTACCTTGAAAATCGGGGATACCAAGTTGAACAGGTAAGTTCTGGAGTTGAAGCCTTAGTAGCTTGTGCTAAAAACCCACCGGACTTGGTGGTTTCTGATGTCGTCATGCCAGAGATGGACGGGCTAGAATTTTGTCGCCGCCTGCGGACTACTCCTTCCGGTCAGCTGATGCCATTTATCTTTTTGTCCGGCAAAGGAGAACTGGAAGACCGGATTTATGGTCATTCGATTGGAGCCGATGATTATTTAACTAAACCGGTTGATCCCAGAGAATTAGTGGCTAAAATTGAGGCGCAGTTGGAGCGATCGCGTCGTATCCATTCCGAGATTGTTCGGTTGATGCAGCGGGCTGTCGGTTCAGGCACTCATGGGCAATTTAACCAATCCTTGGCTCTGGAAGCCGCTGAACTGTCAGCAGCTAGTGCTGAGGCGGCAGCGACGCCCACCCCTTTACCGTTGACACCCGCAGAAGAACGAGTATTTTGGGAAGTAATTCAGGGGTTGACCAACAAACAAATCAGCGAACACTTGTTTATTAGTCCTCGTACTGTTCAAACTCACCTGAGTAGCATCCTCAATAAGCTGAAACTGGAGAATCGCGCTCAACTGATTCGCTTTGCCTATGAGAAGGGGTACCAACCAACTACCGAGTAATGAGAGGGGACTTGTGAGGGCAGAAGAAAATTAAAGGTTTAAAATGAACAATCTTCTTGTTTAATCTTTAATCTGGCAGCGTTAATTTTGGAACCCCTAGCGCCTTAACCCAAAAAATGATTCCAGGTATCTACAGCTTGAGTGAACTGCAACAGGCGATCGCAAACGCTCCCGACCAGTGGCGACCGCTAGTGTTTACTAATGGCTGCTTTGACTTACTGCACGCCGGTCATGTGCGCTACTTACAGGTTGCCAAATCCTTTGGGAGATCGCTTGTGGTGGGCTTAAATAGCGATCAGTCAGTAAAAACGATCAAACCCCACCAACCCGGATTGCCCTCTCGACCCCTGATTCCCGAAACACAACGGGCAGAAGTTCTCGCAGCCCTCAAACCCGTAGATGCCGTTGTGATTTTTCCAGAAACCACCGCCACTCGTTTAATCCAAGCACTTCAGCCAGATGTTTATGTCAAAGGAGGTGACTATACCCAGTCAACAATTCCAGAAGCACCCGTTGTTCAAGCCTACGGGGGACGGATAGAGTTAGTAAAAGTGGAAGTTCATACCTCAACCACAGGGCTGATTGACCGCATCCTTCAAGCTCGACTGGCGTAACCCTTAAAGCGTAATCCTTAAAAGGGATTAAATGAAGGTTCAAGGTTAGAAGTTGATAGGCTTAAACTGTCAGCGTACAACCTACCAGCGTTCAACCTTTACCCCTCCACGATTAATCAATTTCCCAAACCTCTCTCCAAGTCGCTTCATGACAGACCAAACGACTGCCTCAGTACCAGAAGTCTCTACCCAGATTGCTGAGCTAAAGCGCCAGCTCCAGTCCAGTTCAGAAAAAAAACAACTTCAGCTGATTCCAGAACTCGCCAGCACCGATGCGGGTTTAGAAGTCTTGATGGAATTTTTAAAGGAGCAACAGGCAACTCCTGCTGGTCTCATTGCAGGTCTTGTTTACCAAACCTTATACGACGCCGCTACGCCCCATACAAAAAAATTTCTTCAAACCCATTTCCCTACTGGCATCGTACCCCTACGCTCCCAGAGCGGTATTGACTACACCTCCCTGCAACAGCTGCTCGTCAAGCAAGACTTTCTCGCCGCCGACCGTCTGACTTTGGAAAAACTCTGTGAGCTAGCAGGTCCAGTGGCAGTACAGAGAAAATGGCTGTACTTTTCAGAAGTAAAGAACTTCCCCATTGCTGATCTGCAAACCATTAATACCTTGTGGTTCATTCACTCTCAAGGCAAATTTGGATTTTCCGTTCAGCGGGATCTGTGGCTGTCTTTGGGTAAAAATTGGGAAAAGCTTTGGCATAAAATCGGCTGGAAGACTGGAAACAATTGGACCCGCTATCCGAATGAGTTTACCTGGAATCTCAGCGCCCCTTCAGGTCATCTACCCCTTTCCAATCAGCTACGGGGCGTCCGGGTGATTGCCTCTTTACTCTCTCATCCAGCCTGGTCAATGAAGGGTTGAAAGTTTTGATGAGTTGAACGTTACAAGGTTTTGAAGATAACCTTCAACCTGAAACCCCTCTCCAACAAGCTAGCTTCCGTAACTCATACCATTTCTAGTTTTAGGTGCTACATCTCGGTTTATCCCTCTTACCTCTCCCCTGTGTGATGTGTAGCCGCCCAAAAGCGAATTGGTATGAATATGTTTGTTCGGGAAGTCATACGGGAACTTTATGTATGGCGGGTAACACTTCAGCCCCGCTGAAACTCATGATGCAAGAAGTATTTAGGGGGGTAGGGGTTGTTATGGCAGAGCCAGAAAATAGAATTTTTTGTCGTCTGGATGGTTTGACATCGGCAGTACGAGAACAAAAACGGCTCGCCGCTCTCAGGGAACTAGGTCTACTTGAAGCCGAAACAGTTGCGGTTTTTGATGAAGCAACTCAGACTGCTGTTCGATTTTTGGATGCACCCATCTGTATCTTGAGCTTAATGACAGCAGAGCAGCAGCAGATCAAATCAGCTGTTGGTTTATCAAGAGTCGGGCTAATGAATCAGCTAGCCCAGTCGCGTCAGTTGCCACGGACTGAAGGCTTTTGCACCTATGTGGTAGATAGTCATCAAGTTTTGGCGATTCACGATACCGTAACTAACCCAGTATTTGCGAGTAGTTTGCTGGTTGGACACTACGGCATCCGTGCTTACTTGGGGGTACCGTTATTGGCGGCAGATGGGCAGTGCCTGGGTACGCTGGCGGTGATGGACTGGGTACCTCGGCGCTTTACTACCCAGGACACTGAGTTTCTGGCAATTACAGCTCGCTGGAGTCTGAGTGAATTTGAGCGGAACCGTCTTTTGCAGCAAAGGTGTACAAGGTCTATCCATCGACTTCCCAAATTGTCAGGAGCAGCTCAGTACTCAGAAGGATGGGAATCTGACTCGACAATTGCTAGTCGGCACACCTCCAACGATTTGGCGGCTTGCGATACCTCAACTCACCCTATCAAAGTCAAATTGCTGACTCAGCTGACGCAGGAACTGCGGACACCACTAACTTCTGTGATGGGGATGGCGAGTGTGCTAAGTCGCCAAATCTATGGTCCTCTGACAACTAAACAGAAGGAATACCTGGAAATTATCCATCGTAGTGGTCAGCATCTGGTGTCGCTGATTGATGAAATTATTGACCTCGGTCTTTCGGATGAAGCCAGCGAAAAACTTCATCTGATGTCTTTAGATATCGAAATGCTCTGTCAACAGGCAATTAGTAGCCTGTTTGAGATGGCTCAAGCTCGGCAGCAGGAAATACGTTTATCGGTAGAGCCTGGGAGCCGCACTTGGTTGCTGGACAAAGACAAGGTGCGGCAAATGCTGTACTACCTGGTTTATGGGGTGATTCCCTCTGCTGAAGCAGGGAGTGAGGTTCGCATTCATGTTTCTCGCAAAATTGATAAACTCAATATCGCGGTTTGGGTTTCTCATCCCTGGTTAGGGGAGGGTCTACCTCAGATATACGGAGTTATTGACGAACTGCCCTTTTTATCACCATCAGCGGCAGCAGCCGTTTTCAATACTTTAGAAACCACACTGGGAAGTAGCCACCTTGAAAGCAGCGAACTGGCGGCGGCGACCTCTTACTTATCCCCAGTCAATCAGAAGCTATCAAGTACCTCTATTTGGGAAGCTTTTAATTGGATGGAGGAGCCAAACAAGACATCTGGCAACAAAGACTCCCGTGAAAGTCTGGGGATACTACTGAGTTGCTATTTGGCAGAACTACATGGGGGGCAAATTTCCCTTCAAGGCTCATCAGAATCAGGGTATCGCTATGTTATCAGTCTGCCTCAGTTGGAGGAGGCTGACGAAAGGTTGTAGTCTAGAGTCCGGAATCCGGATGAAGACGTGAAAATTCAGAATTAAAAGTTGAAGTATCTTTTTTTAATGCTGCGTTTTGAATGACTGTAGTCCCTAGCCCTTAATCGCTATCTATGAATTCAGTTTGGCAACAGTTTACTCTATCGAATTTGCACCTATATCAGTGGCGAGGCGCTAGCTACTTGTATAAGCTGGTGGGATTGCTGCAAGCTTGGCGTCGAGGCAGCTGGCTCATGCAGTGGGCTGAGCCAATGGGGGCTGTGTTGGTGGCTTTAGTGTTTGCGCTAGCTCCCTTTGTATCGAATGCCTTAATAGGGGTCTTGTTATTTGCTTGTGCGGCGTTTTGGGTGTTGCTGACGCTATCCGATGAGACTGAGCACCCACAAGGATTGTCCCTACAGGTAACGCCAATTCATCTTTTGGTGTTGCTGTACTGGGGTATTACCATAGTGGCAACAGCTCTTTCACCGGTGAAGGTGGCAGCAGCTAAGGGCTTGGGGAAGCTAACGCTTTATTTCCTGCTGTTTGCGCTGATAGCAAGGGTGTTACGAAGTCCTCGCGTCCGTTCCTGGATTATTAGCCTGTTTTTACATATCTCCCTGATTGTCAGTGTTTACGGGCTACGGCAGTGGTTTTTTGGAGCGAAGGCACTAGCAACCTGGGTTGATCCAGAGTCGCCTGGTGCGAAGCTGACGCGAGTCTATAGCTATCTGGGAAACCCCAATTTACTGGCTGGGTATCTGCTCCCAGCAGTTGCCTTGAGTTTGGCAGCGGTCTTTGCTTGGCAACGGTGGCTTCCCAAAGCCCTAGCACTGACAATGTTTGTCGTGAATTCAGCCTGTTTAGTACTGACATTTAGTCGCGGCGGCTGGATTGGCTTTGTGGTCTTTATTTTCGTCTTCTTAGTACTGTCGGTGTATTGGTACAGTGTCCGGTTACCTAGTGTGTGGCGTCCCTGGGCAATGCCAGTGCTGCTAGGAGGTTCCGTTGGGGTGCTTGTTCTGGCAGTACTGTTTGTGGAACCAGTGCGCGATCGCGTCGCCAGTATGTTTGTGGGTCGCCAAGATAGCAGTAACAACTTTCGGATGAATGTCTGGTTATCCGTTGTGGAGATGATTCGCGATCGCCCTATCCTGGGTATTGGTCCTGGTAACAACGCCTTCAACACAATCTATCCCCGGTACATGCAGGCTCGCTTCAGTGCCTTGAGTGCCTATTCCATATTTCTGGAAGTTCTTGTAGAAACGGGTTTCATCGGATTTTCTTGTTTTCTCTGGCTGCTGATTGTCACTTTTAACCAGGGACTACAGCAATTACGTCGTCTCCGGGCGTCAGCCAACCCTGAGGGATTTTGGCTAGTGGCAGCGATCGCTGCTATGTCCGGGATGCTTGCCCACGGTTTTGTAGACACTGTCTGGTACCGTCCTGAAGTTAGTACCCTTTGGTGGTTGATGATCGCAATTATTGCCAGTTATATCCCTTCCGTTAGGCGGCTAGATTCAATCGACCAAACCCGCGTTTCTGGGTGAGAGTGATATCTGTATAAAAGAGGCGCATTCCCGGTTTAATCGGTAGGCTACTCAAAGGCACAACTGTTTGAAGTAAAAAGTAAGCGCTTATTATCCACCGCAGTGGACGCCGACACTTTCCCCTCTTCTTGCAAACACAAAGACTTCCACTCCAATCGCCTCTTTTCCGACTGACAAGCTATAGACCAAGCCTGTTGAGCTTTAGTCATGTCCAATTCATTTACACAGCGCTGGAACATCTGCTTCGAGCGCTCTTGCCATTGTTCATCCAGTTTTATCCAGTTACTCATTGGCTGTAAATACTCGTTTAAGTCGCTTGACTTCTTTAGCTTGGCTCAAGCAATATTTTTTTTGTGTTTAGTATTAATGAAAGTGTTTAAAGATTCTGTGAGAACCTTTACTTCCTGAAGGTAAGTCCTAAATCATAAATTATTAATAAGTGAGGACGATTAATCATCCCTCTAGAGTGACAAAAGCTGTTCGCGAAGCTGCTCACATCAAGGCCTTGCCCGAACACTGATGCTTAACGCCAGCCCAGCCACCGCAAGACAGGTACCAGGAGGTAATAGCTCACTCCTAACCAGAAGCCTAGAGTGACGCCCAAGAGACAAAAAAACGCGACACTGTCGATGAAATCAAGCCAGCTGGCATCAGAACGAGAAAAGATATTAACAAGAACTGACAAGGGCAGGAAATTTAACGAGACTAGGCTGCCAAAGACTAAAGCTGTACCAGCTGCCGCAACCAAGGCATGAACAAGATAATGGCTGGGTAGCCCTAACCCTAGTACCAGGGGAGCAACAGCAACAGCGGTAACCAATCCGAGTAACTGCCCTGTTGGTGCAGAAGACACGGATGCTTGCCAAATCAACCATCCGATGCCATAGCTGAAAAGACCCATTATTCCTGCTATTAAGGGACGCCGCTTTTGACCAAAGCCTCCTGCCAGGGTCAAACCCCATGCTGTAGTTAATCCAGAGATCGCAAACAACAGTAGTTCTCGCCACATGGTAATCCGCAGATCGGGAAGGACAAGCAGTAGCTGATAGGAGAGCCAACTGGAAAATCGGTCACCTACTGGTGTCCAATTGATCAAGACAAACCCTGCTGCTGCGCCCACAGCTGCCCCAAGGCTTCCTAGTGCCATCTCCCAAGTTGTATCTAGACAGGCTAGGACAATACCGGTGATCAGCCGAAACACGAAGCGTGCTATTCCAGTGATGCCATCACCCAAAGCCGTGATCGCGTTTGCTACTATTTCCAGACTCGTTTCTATAGCACGAGCGATCGCCGCCGAGAAAGACCCTTGTACTGGGGTCTTCCTCTTCATCGTGGAACTCATAACCAGACGCCGCCGAATTTCAGCCGCCGTTTCCGGTCGTTGTTGGGGGTCGATGCGTATCATGTCATCGAGTAAGTTAGCTAGGTCAGAACTAACAGCCACCCGATTTCGCCACTGAAATTCACCTGTTACTGGATCTTGTAAATCTGCCAACTCCTGACCTGTCAGCAACTGAATCATCGTTCGACCCAGCGCATAGAAATCTGCCGCTGGTCCTACCCCCTCACCAGTTATCTGCTCTGGTGGGCTGTAACCTGGAGAAATTAGTCGCGTCGAAATCGCCTGCCCCCCAAAGGGCATCTCGCCAATTTCTTTCGCTCCCCCAAAATCAATCGCCACCAGCTGACCTGTTTTCTCCCGCAGCATCAAATTAGAGGGTTTGAGATCGCGGTGAATCACACCAGAGCGGTGCAACTCCCGTAAAATCTCCACCGATTGGTTAAGCCAATCCCGCACTAATCCCTCTGAACAGCCCTGAGGATGCTCATTCAGAACATCCTGTAACGTCTGACCGTGGATTTTTTCCATTACCAGACAGGGTAATAAGCGCTTTTGAGGACTAACTAAGCTCACTGAAAAATAGCTATCTTTCTCAACTCTAGGGATACCCGGATGCTCCAGACGTGATAAAACGGCGGCTTCCTGCTTAAACAACTGCAATGCCTTTGGTGAAGTTTCCACCAACACCTTCAGCACCCGCTCCGTTTTCTCCTGCAAATCCCAAACGGTGTAGATCGTGGCAAATCCTCCTGAACCCAAGCGCTGGAGGGGAATGTAGCGATTAATCAGGCATAGTGCTGCTCCACAGCCGTTACAAAATTTGTTCCCCCAGGGCTGAGGATAAGGACGGGGGCAATCAGGATTAATGCAATGAACCGCTTCGGCAACAGACTGAGGCAAAACCAGGCTCGACACACTGTGCCACTCGATTCTACACAACGATCAAGGGAAGTGGTGAGTGGGAA
>DATNQP010000067.1:0-5880 GCA_036703965.1 Leptolyngbyaceae cyanobacterium | reverse complement strand
ACCTGGCAGATGCGATCGCGGCTTGTTCAACTACCTCAATAATCTCTAAACCTAATGTATTTTCCACGACACCCGTTCTCCCAACTGCTTGATTTTGCTAGGTTTTATCTGGCTATTCCAGTTTTCAAGTCTATCAGAGGGTATACCCCTGGAAACAAGTGTAGTCTGAGAGGGGTGTTAAGTTTTGCTGCGATCCCTTCAGGGTCAATCAGGTGTACCCCAAATAAACTGGGATTTTTTCTAGCAAGTTGTGCTTCTAGGTCTTCAAACTACGTCAAAGTGACTTAAATCCATTAGTGTGGCTTCGAGTCCCACCATCCCCATTCGTAAATTTTGAAAAATTGGGTTCTGAGGGTACTGATGGATGAAATTTTGGATGTTGAGTTTTGCACATCGCTATTATCTAGATGAATAATCTCACATCCACTTTGGAATATGGCATACAGTGACTTCTCTTTACGAAAGGTCAAGCAGGACTTTGGACTGAGTACCGTTGAGGATGGGAGATTTTTACCGGAAGTCGAGCCAATTTCACCCAGTCCAGTTTTAGCTGGATTGCTGGAAGAAACCGTCCCGTGGGCGATCGCGGTGGGGACTGAGAAAGCCAAGTCGGAGATGATTGTTGCTCCCACGTTGTTGGAAGTTAAACGCCTGCTGGAGCGAAAGATTAGTGTATTTTCAGGTAGCGATTTTACAGTCGATAGCTCCGTTGGACTAAACGGAGTTTGCGATTTCTTAGTTAGCCGCTCTCCGGAACAATTTGAGATTGAAGCCCCTGTGCTTGTGTTGGTAGAAGCAAAGCGCGATAACATCAATAGCGGCTTGGGGCAGTGCATTGCTGAAATGGTGGCGGCTCAAAGGTTCAATGAAGCCTATCATCATCCTTTGCCAACCATCTATGGCTCTGTAACCACTGGCACCGCTTGGAGGTTTCTCAAATTAGAGAAGCAAATAGTGACGATCGATGTGAGAGATTACCCATTTCCCCCTGTCGAACAAATTCTGGGGATGCTGGTTTGGATGGTACGAGAGGGTTAGGAGAGATTCGAGACTTTTGACAGGGGTTTCTCTGGACTGCTGGTTATCCAGTACTTACAATGAATAAGCGGATATACGAGAAAGATTAGAAAGATGGTACAGAGTAGTATCCAGTCCCTTCCTAGTCGATATGAGCCTTTAGTAGGACTATTTGGAGATGGAGCTAAAACAACTTTCGTTAAGCAGCAAGACGACTTACGTGAAATAGCGAGATTAATCAACCAAGCCAATAGTGCTTTTCAAGGAAAGTTACAGTTTGTATATAGTGCAACGGAAAGTGGTGCAGGGAAGACCACTTGTGTTCAGTCATTAGATTTGTTTTTGCCTGAATTAGTAGACTCTGTAATGAGAATTGCCAATTACACTGGAAGTGCCCTTGACAGAATAATAGAAGAAATTCGCAATAGCGAAAGCACAGAAAAAGTAAAGGTCTTCAATTTAGATGGTCACGAATCTTTTATCTTTACGGATAATGAATACAGGAACTTTGCCGTTCAATTAAATAATATACTTAGAAATCGACGAGACTTAATTGTTCTTTGGCCAGTCAATGATTTGTCTTTTGCAGAGAAGATTGTTTCAACTCTTAGATCTGTAGGAGGCAACAGTCCTTTTGGGAGTCAACCAGTTTATCGTATGAAAGGGCTGCTACCTGAACAATTTCCTTCTGTGTTATCAGGAATATTAAAGGTAGCTAATTGGCAGTTAGAGGATGCGGCTCTTAGTTGGGATTTAGTTGAAGAAATTACTTATGGTTCAAAGAATATAGGTGAATACTTGGACAGAGTTCAAGCAGCTATTGCTGAGCGATTTGATATTGATGAAGTAGGCTTTGAACCACCGCAATTAATATTTGCACTGAGTTCTGGAAAGAAAGAGGTAAGAGAAATATGTAGGAATGTGAGGAGAGCAGATAGTTTTTATCTTGAAGCTTCTCGCCTTTTAATGTATACTAAGAGATCAAACGTTGCTGACTGGTGGAAAGAGCGTAATGCTGAACTGACAACTAGTTTGCCATATGTAATTGCTCTATTCAATGCTCAACTAACTTGCTTGTCAGGCAGTGCAGTAGTTTCTGCTGCCCAGAATTTTGCAATTAATGGACTGAGTAATTTGGTTGAAGGCGTTCAAAGAAATTTGGGAAATGCACAGAACGTCATTAAGTCAACAGAGCTTTATAAGTATTCAATAGGTGAGGGTGCAGATACAAGAGAGTATGGCAAACCGGCTAAAGATGAAACTATTGAATCATATTACAAAATACAAGCAGTCTCAAAAGAAAAACATAAAGAGATTAATTGTGCGATAATGCAATTGATGGAAAAAGCCAGTAGTGGATTCACAGATGTAACGTATGAATCTTCACAAGGTCTAACAAAAGGACTATTAGTAGATGTTGTTGCAAGGCTCAATTACAAGCTTTGTTTTATAGAGTTTCATCATAAATCTGAGTCCGAAACAGTTGATAATAAAGTATCGATTTATATATTAGAAAAACTAAAGGAATATGCAATAAATTACGGGATTACAAAGCCCTAAAATTGTTTGCGATCAACAAGGCTAAGGAGAACTGTTGAATGATTCCTATCTATAGCTCAAAAGGTAAAACGGTTGGCTGGATTGAAGATGACGTTATCATTGACAGATCTAACCGCTGTAGAGCATTTATTAATGATGGGAAGGTATATTCATATCGTGGTGGCTACCTTGGTGAATTTCAAGACGGTTTTTTTTGGGATAAAAGGGGAAGTGCTGTTGCATTTATCGTAGGCGCTCGTGGTGGTCCGATAACCCCAATTCCGGAAATATCTCCTATCCCACCAATACCACCAATACCACCAATACCTCCGATACCGCCAATTCCACCAATACATTTTTTGGGTTGGTCGCAACTTGACCTTGAAGTTTTCCTATCAAGCTAGATCTTGGACTTGTGGCATCCCCCCTAACACTGTGTCAGTCGCCATAGCTTCGATTGCTGCGAGGAAACCTAACATCTATTTCCCAACCCTACCACTGCGCTCGAAGAGGTGATCGCAGTTAACTTTAGTCCGGTTGCACCCGATGGAAAGGTTAGAACGAGAGGTTATTTGCCAGGGGTGAACTGGGGTGTTAGCTCTGCGACTATGCGATCGCATACCTTGAGAAAAAACTCTCACTTCAGCTGGCTAAACCTGGAGGAAGTTGATAGCGATCGCATACCATTCAGTTAGACATAACCGAACCAAACCTATGCCAGTTGTACAAGCTAAGGCTTACGTAGAGTATCGAAATGAGGGGTACTGGGTTGCAGGCACTCGGATTTCTCTCGACTCAATTGTGTACGCCTTCCGCAACGGACTACCCCCCGAAAGCATAGTTCAATCTTTCCCACTGTTAACGCTCGAACAAGTTTACGGAGCGATCGCATTTTACCTAGCCAATCGTGCTGAGATTGATGCCTACCTCACAGCCGAAGAGGCAGAATTTGATGCCATGCCTCAACTCTTACAAGCAACCGATCCATCTCTATACAGCAAACTCATACTAGCCAAAGCCGATAAACAAGGATCGGAAGCGTGAACATCCGCTATCAAGCTGATGCCGATTTGAATCAGGCAATTGTTACAGGAGTTCTACGACGAGAGCCGACAATTGATTTTCAAACTGCTGCTGCCGCTGAGTTACAAGGTTTGGGCGATTTGGAGGTACTCGAACTAGCCGTACAGCAAGGACGCATTCTTGTAACCCATGATCGCAAGACAATGCCCTCACAATTTGCAGAGTTTATTGAAAGTTACCAAAGCGCTGGAGTTCTTATTGTCTCTAAGAAAATAGCGATTGAAATTGTCATTGAGGAGTTGGTTTTAATTTGGTCGGTATCGAGCGCAGAGGAATGGATTAACCGCATTGCCAAGGTTCCTCTCTAAAGCCGTCTAAAGCTTTATTTTCCTACCCTAGTGATTCTCTATAGAAAATCAGAAGTGAGATCGCCCTTTGCCCAGCATTGCTCTACGCTAGAATAAACAACTTAAAAATCCGTAAGAAAAAATGCTTGACTTTCTCAATCCCCTTATAGGACGCCATCCAGAACGCAATAAAGCCAATGTTGAAATATACACTTGGCAAACCTGCCCCTTCTGCATAAGAGCGAAGATGTTGCTCTGGTGGAAGGGCGTAAACTACACAGAATACAAGATAGACGGTGATGACGCCGCCAGAGCTAAGATGGCTGAACGCGCTAACGGACGGCGAAGCGTCCCGCAAATTTTCATCAACGACCAGCATGTTGGTGGCTGTGATGATATTTATGCTTTAGACGGAAAAGGTCAGTTAGACCCCTTGCTGGTGCAACCCGTTGTTTAGAGCGAATAATTAGTCCGCCTGCGCGGACTACCCTGCGGGAAGCCGAAGAAAGCGTCTACGTTTGTATAGCCCCAGACTTCCAGTCTGAGGGCAACGAAGAACTATGACAATTGACGACCCACTATATCTAGTTCATCGGCAATGGATGAGTCAAGCGATCGCACTCGCGCAAGCTGCTGGTGAGGCGGGTGAAGTGCCAGTCGGTGCAGTTATTGTTGACGCTGATAATAACTTAGTAGCTGCCGCCGAAAATCGCCGGGAGCGAGACAAAGATCCGACTGCTCATGCTGAAATTCTTGCCCTCCGAGCTGCTGGTAAATTCTTGCAAACCTGGCACCTCAATAGCTGCACCCTCTACGTTACATTGGAACCTTGTCCCATGTGTGCGGGTGCGATCGTCTTGGCACGATTGGGTCTTCTAGTTTACGGAGTGGACGATCCAAAAACTGGCACAATCCGTACTGTTGCGAATATTCCTGAGAGTGCTTGCTCTAATCACCGCTTGCCAGTCCTTGCAGGAATTATGGAGTCTGCCTGCCGCCACCAACTGCAATCTTGGTTTGCCCAGCGGCGTCACCCCAAAAAGGGAGTGGAGAGTAGGAGGGAATAGCGGGGCAAAACGACAGTATTTGCGTAAGTCCTAGCAATATTCATTAGGTATGGTTATAAGTTGTTGGCAGGAAGAGCCTCCCTTGTCCTCCTTGTCTCCCTTGTCCCCCTTGTCCTCTCTATCACCAACTGATTTTGACCACACCCATATTCATTGCGCCATTCACATCAGCGTCGCCAACGCGACTGCGCACTGGTGAAACACAATTTTACTCATGACACCAGCAAAAGTGTCCCTTTAGTTGAAGACAGAGGTACGTGAGAGAACATAAGGTAATAGTGAAGATAAGGATGCACAAAAAAAACTTAGCCCCCGATGATTCAGCTAGACTCCCGTGAACAGACCCAGGCTATGACAACACCGGCAGAACAAAGTTCAGAAGCATTAACGGTGGCAAAAGTAGCTCCTGTTACTTCCCATGTTTGCCACTGGTTAACCCCCATCCTCTACCCCTTGGGTCGTCGTATTGTCATGCCGCTTTACTTCCGTCAGCTGACAGTAACAGGACAAGAAAATATCCCTAAAACTGGTTCAGTGATTTTGGCTCCTACCCATCGCTCTCGTTGGGATGCGTTGGTTATCCCTTACGCTGCTGGAAAACCCGTTACCGGACGTGATTTGCGGTTTATGGTTTCAGAAGATGAAATCAAAGGGGTACAAGGCTGGTTTATCCGGCGCATGGGAGGATTTCCGGTTAATACTAGGCATCTAGGAATTGGCACTATCCGTCACAGCGTTGAACTCCTCCGCAATGGCGAAGCGCTGGTCATGTTTCCTGAAGGCAATATCTTTCGGGAGACTTACGTTCAGCCCCTCAAGCCCGGTATGGCTCGTATCGCCTTACAAGTGGAATCAAGTAAACCTGGCATTGGTCTCAAAATTGTACC
>DATNQP010000066.1:0-4444 GCA_036703965.1 Leptolyngbyaceae cyanobacterium | reverse complement strand
TAACTCAAGTTTCTGCCTGACAAGTCTTTTTCTTTTAAGTCAGCACCACGAAAGTCGGCTCCACTGAGATCGGAATGCGCTGATTTGGTTTGATAGTGAGATTTAGGCTGAGCTGAGGAGTGAGATTGAGGTGGCTTTTTGCGATCGCCACTCGTTCCTCCGGAGCCACTGTGCGATCGCGAATTGCCTCCGGTATCCTGTGGTGGTCTAGAATAGTGCGATCGCGGCGATTGAGCGGTTTTGTTGGGAACACTCGATCGAGCTGACCGCAACTGGTCGCGAGCCTGATTAATCTCTTTAAGTTTTTCTTCCGCCTTTTGTCGCAATCGAAGATTATCTTCAGGAATGCGATCAGGATGCCAAATAAACGCTAAATCCTTATAAGCCTGGTTCACCTCTTCCGGTGACGCTCCAGGCTCAAGTCCCAGCAACTTGTAGCATTGGTCTAGATCGCTCATCTACACCATCCTATCGAATGCTAAGGCATGTCAGCCTGAACCTGATGATATCTTTTGGAGCGTAGAGGTTGCAAAGACGAGTCTGAAAAAAGACGGCTCTTCATCACTTAGTATGCAAAGCTATCAGTTTAAATGGCTAAACAACAAGATAAGGGAGTCTAGTGCAAGAAGGCAGAAGGCAGGAGGCAGAAGGCAGAAGGCAAGAAAGCTTGTACAGTAAGCTTTTTAACCTTTTTCAACTGGATAGTTATTTCTGCCACGCTGCACTAGAAACAACCTGGTGAGGCGTCCTGAAACTTTAAATTCTTTTTATAAATTTGTGGTACCGAAAGAGCATTGCTAAGCTTCATTTTGGGCGATCGCTTGCTGTTGCACAACATGTCAGTTTTTGCAATACATTCTAGAGAATAAATTTGCCTATACCTATCTGGGGTGAAGACTGATGAATAAGTCTTAACAAACTTTAGTAAAATTACATTATTAACAGGTAGGTATTTATTCTCATTGCCATGATAGCGGATCAATTTCCCTGGCTTACCGCGATTGTCCTGCTGCCCCTCGTTGCTTCCCTACTCATCCCGGTGCTGCCCGATAAAGACGGCAATCGCGTGCGGTGGTATGCCCTAGGTGTGGGTATCGCGGACTTTGTCTTGATGTGCTACGTCTTTTGGAAGCATTACGATGCGAGCAGTGCTACTTTTCAACTTGTGGAGAAGTATGCCTGGGTGCCTCAGTTAGGTCTAAGCTGGGCAGTTTCGGTCGATGGACTATCCGTTCCGCTCGTGCTTCTGGCAGGACTGGTAACGACGCTCTCAATTTTTGCAGCGTGGCAAGTCGATCTCAAACCTCGCCTCTTCTATTTCCTGATGCTGGTGCTGTATTCCGCACAGATTGGCGTGTTCGTCGCGCAAGATGTGCTGCTGCTGTTCATTATGTGGGAAGTGGAGCTAATTCCCGTCTACCTACTCGTCTCCATTTGGGGTGGGCAGAAGCGTCAGTACGCGGCTACAAAATTTTTACTATATACCGCAGCAGCTTCTATATTTATTTTGGTGGCGGGGCTGGCAATGGCGCTGTACGGCGGCGGCAATATCAGCTTCGATATGGTCGAACTCGGCATGAAGGATTACCCGCTTGGACTAGAACTGCTGCTTTACGCGGGATTGCTGATTGCTTTTGGTGTCAAGCTAGCTGTTTTCCCCTTGCACACTTGGCTGCCTGACGCACACGGCGAGGCATCCTCTCCCGTGTCGATGATTCTGGCGGGTGTGCTGCTGAAGATGGGCGGATACGGACTGATTCGCCTAAATCTGGAGCTTCTCTCTGATGCACACGTTTACTTTGCCCCGCTTCTGGCAATGTTAGGCGTTGTCAACATTATCTATGGCGGGTTTAACTCCTTTGCCCAGACCAATATGAAGCGTCGCCTAGCGTATTCGTCGGTTTCCCACATGGGATTCGTATTGCTAGGGATTGCGTCCTTTACCGACTTGGGAATCAACGGCGCGATGTTGCAGATGATTTCCCACGGTTTGATTGCATCAGTGCTGTTCTTCCTGGCAGGCGTCACCTACGACCGTACCCACACGATGGCAATGAAAGAAATGGGCGGTATTGGTCAGGCAATGCCCAAAGTGTTTGCCCTATTTACAATCAGTGCGATGGCATCGTTGGCTCTTCCAGGGATGAGTGGCTTTGCTAGTGAACTCTCGGTCTTCGTGGGTGTGACAACTAGCGACATCTATGGCTCGACCTTCCGCACCGTGACGGTGTTTCTCGCCTCGGTGGGAGTTATCCTCACGCCGATCTATCTGCTCTCGATGCTGCGACAGGTATTTTACAACTCTGGTGCAGTACCTACGTGTGACATTACCCCCTCGTGCGACATTACTGATGCAGACTTGCAGAATCAGGGAGATCAGGAAGCGGTTTGCTTCGGGACGAACTGCGTCCTACCTGCTGAGGCAGAGTTTAGCGATGCCAGACCCCGTGAAGTGTTTATTGCTGCCTGCTTTCTGGTGCTGATTATCGGCATCGGCGTATATCCGAAGATGGCGATGCAAATGTACGATGTGAAGACTGTGGCGGTGAATGCTCAGGTTCGTCAATCGTATACCGAAATCGCGCAAGGGAATCCTCAGATTTATGCGAAGGGATTTTTGGTTCCTCAAATCGCAGAGTCTGAAGTTGCGCCGGTTTTGGCAATTGTGAAGTAAGTTTATTTCTGTTGGAAAAAAGCGATCGCACGACTTAGATATAAAGATGCGATCGCTTTTTTCTCTATACAAAGGAAAGCTGTTTGCGGGAAATTCAACATATGCAGGCAAAAATAGTACGTGCTGTTTTGGAAAGATTTCCTTGAAGCACTGAGTGCAGTCCTGCGACAAGAACCCCAATAAGAAATAATGCGAGTGTAGCGCAGCCAAGGGAGCTTACTTTGAAGTCGTCTATCATTGCAAAAGTTAAACCGATTTGGTGCGGGTAAGAGCTGCAATGGTGAATGTAGGATTTGCATGGTTTGCTCTGGTGTTAGTTTTGATCCAACTTGCTCTGCTGCTGTGGTTTATCGATACACTGGGGAGCATTAAAATTTATTTGCGTGAGATTCGCGATATCCTGCGACAGCCTGACAGAAATCCATAGGGAAAGTGTTGGGTTAAAATCTAAAAAGTAACCAGATTTTAAGGTCTTTATCACGTTCACTGGTATTACTGAGCAGCTCCAGCAAGCGATCGCATAACTTGAACGCCTCCCACGCCATTAGCTTTTCGGCGATCGCTCTAATCAAAGGAATATAGAAGGGGAGCATCTCGAAGCAAATCACCCACAGACTAGAAGTCTGGGGCTATATAGACAAAGTCCGCCTTCGCGGACTCAATTCAGCCTGCGGAGGCAGGCTAAGTTTCGTTAACTTTTAAGCCCATTCAGAAGGCGGCAATTCCTCCAAAATCTTGAACCTTACATGATTAATTGCTAACTCACCAATGGAAGCATTTTCCTTATTCACGGGAGCGCCTTCACTCTTGAGAGTTTCAAAAGAAATGCCTTTCCCCAGTTCCATGTGATACCAGGCAAGACCCATGAAAAATCGCGTAGGGTAGGGACCGCCTTCAACAATATCATCAGGGTTAGATTCCATCGGTAGCCAGCCGAATCCTGGCACATAAAATTCCATCCAAACATGATTGAAATCGGGTTCTAAAGGAACACCCAGTTTGTCAGCATGGGGAGGACACTTGTATCGACCAACAGTGCGGCAGGCAATACCGTTGAGGCGTCCTAGAGCCAGTAAGACGCCCAGATACTCACCACAGGAGCCAATACCCCGCTCTAGCGCCACGTCCGGCGGGTCTATGTGAGGTTTAATGCCGTAGGAGAGTTTGTCATAGACATAGTTGCGAATATTGTAAATTTTCCGCAGCAGATTCGTTTCTCGACCAATTGCTTCACGGGAAGCGCGGCGGATAATCTCCGTGTCCATTGCTAAATCGTCATTATCGACCAAATAGCGAGTCTCAAACTCTGGGGACAAATCTGGGAGTTTTTCGACATCTCGTGGTGTCAGGCGGTATTTGATGCTCCAGACTTCTAGGAGTGCTTTCCAGCCAAAAATATGGCGTTCACCAGGCTTGAGGGTGTCGAATTTAAAGACAGCTACTCGCTGACCATCCTGAATCTCTTCTGTAAAAGGTCTCCCCACGGGTTCAACGTTTCTGACCTTTTGCCGGTCAGTTTCGGAGGGAAGGGCAATGCGCCATTCCACGTCTTTTAACTCCACATCATCGAGGGGGGAAAGTTCCTCGACGTAGAACATTTCAATCAAATAGCCATTGGAGAGGGCATAACGACGGTCGGCGTTGTAGCTAAAGTGTAGGGGGTGAATAAAAGTGCGATCGCGATACTGCAATTCATAGTTGGGGTCAGCGTTCGGGTTATCGCGAATGTAAGGCTCCTCACTGGCATAGGCAACGTAGAGGATATCTTGA
>DATNQP010000065.1:0-8346 GCA_036703965.1 Leptolyngbyaceae cyanobacterium | reverse complement strand
GACTGCCTTTAATGCTGCGGCGGTGTCAGCGGGTGATAAGGCAGTCGTGTAAATCCAGCTGGGTGCGCGATTTCGCAGGAAGTCAATCAGGGCAGCTGAACCAGCGACGTACCCACCTAAACTGCCCAACGCTTTACTGAGGGTGCCAACTTGAATGATCGTGCGTCCGGTACAGCCGAAGTATTCCACACACCCAGCACCTGTGGTTCCCAAGACTCCGGTGGCGTGCGCTTCATCAACCAGCACCATGCAACTAAATTCTTCTGCGATCGCTAAGATCTCTGGCAAGGGGCAAAGATCGCCATCCATGCTAAAGACGCTATCAGCAGCAATCAGGCAGCGGCGGTAGTATTGTCGGTGTTGAGCCAACTGACTCTTTAAATCTGCGATGTCATTGTGAGCATAGTCCACTATCACTGCACCGCTCAATATCGCTCCATTTTTCAGGCTGGAGTGATTGTACTGATCGGACAAAATCAGATCGCGCTTCCCAACTAAAGCGGCAAGGGTTCCTAAGTTTGCCAGATACCCAGAACTAAATACTAGGGCATCTTCAGTTTGTTTGAGAGATGCGATCGCACATTCCAATTCCCGATGCAGTTCCCGATGTCCACTCAGTAATCGAGAACCCGTGCTACCCGTGCCGAATTCCTGGGTAGCAGCAATAGCGGCTTGAATCAGGCGCTCATCTCCCGCTAACCCTAGATAGTCATTGCTGGCAAAGTTAATCACCTCGCGCCCTTCCAGTTGCACGACTGCACCAGGACGACTTTGGAGTGTTTGTACTGAGCGATACCAGTCAGCCTTGTGAATCGTGGCGAGGGATTGCTCTAGCCAAGCATAAGGGTCAGTAGGGAATGTCACAAAGATAAGGGTACTTTTGAAGGCAGGGGGGCAGGGAGCAGGGAGCAAGGGGGAGGAAGAGATTAGGGAGCAGGGGAGCAGGGCGCAAGGGGGAATTTTTTCCCTCTGCTCTAGAGCCTCTGCTAGCGCTTGAGAAGCCAAGGTGATGGGTTGTTAATTAGAGTGACTAGAATGCCTAAAATGCGATTGTAAGTTCCATAAATTTCCCTACCTGTCTCAAGATCCAGATAATCACATTTCACAGCGAATTTGAGCCATGTTTGGGTTTCTGCTGCCTCGGCTTCACAATCATTTAGCTTTGCTACGAAAGCTGCTTCATAACGCCGCTTTCTCCAGGCTTCAGCCATATTTGCACAAACAGAACGGGATGAGCGACGAATTTGGTCAGTCAATGAGTATTTCTCCTCTAGGGGAAACTTCTTTGATAGTTCAAAAATTTTCATAGCTGCATCAAATGCCAATTGGTAAACTTCCAAGTCCTCATGACTTTTAATTGGTTCTTTTCCCATCTCCCCTGCTCCCTGCTCCCTGCCCCCCTGCTCTCTCTTAACTCAGTACCATTCGGGTCAGTAGGCATTGGGGTGAGTTATGACTCGTTCCCTGGGGGAGTCTCGACATCTTTTATTTGAGCATTCTTACCTTTAACTGGAGGCAGTTGCTCGACTAAACCCATTTCAAAGGCAATATCTGGCAACTCGCCCACTATATACTTTCCCGGCTCAAACATCCGCCCAGGGGTAAAACACATCTGTCTAAGCTGAACAAGTTCACCGGGGGCAAACATTCCCCTAAACATTCGTCTTTCCAGCCCCATGAGCTATCCTCCTAAAATAATCTCAACATTCTTTATTGTGGCAGTTGGGGTGGAGTATGGTAGGGCCGTTATAGCAATGTGAAGCGAAGAAGCGATCGCCCTCTCTAGGACAGCTCAAATCTTCTTAGAAAATTCATATTATTACCCTAATGTCAACCTCTCTAAAGATATAATTTTAGTAGACTCTAGCTATGCAATAAACCAAAATCATGAAGAATCTGTTCGATGCCTTCATCTCCTACGGACGAGCAGATAGTAAAGCTTTTGCCACCAACCTTCACAAAAGGTTAACTGAACAAGGATTAAAGGTTTGGTTTGACCAAAACGACATTCCTTTAGGCGTAGAATTTCAGAATCAAATTGATGACGGGATCGAACATTCGCATAACTTCCTGTTTATTATTACGCCCCATTCAGTCAAATCTCCCTATTGCCTCAAAGAAATTGAACTAGCGATTAAGCGTAACAAACGTATCATCCCTTTACTCCATGTAGAACCTAGTGATTGTTGGGATAAAATACATCCAACGATTGGCAAAATTAACTGGTTCTATTTTCGGGAAAATCAAGATAATTTTGAAACCTATTTTGCTGGCTTAGTGACTATAATCCGTAAGCATGCTGATTATGTCGAACAGCATACTCAGTTTTTAGTCAAAGCCTTGGAATGGGAAAGGAATCAAAAACAAACTAACTATCTGTTAATTGAAGAAGAACGGGTTCAAGCAGAATCTTGGTTAAAGATACGGTTTAAGGATGAACAGCCGCCTTGTATTCCTACCCACTTACACGGTCAGTTTATCTGCGAAAGCACCAAAAATGCTCATAACTTGATGACGCAGGTGTTTCTCGCGCATTCTGATAAAGACAGAGCGGTAGTGGAGAAAGTCGGGAAAAGCTTGATGCTGGAAGGCTTCACGATTTGGACAAATAGAACGGATATTAAAACAGCTACCGAATTCGAGAATGAAATTTATCAAGGAATTGAAGCAGCCGATAACCTTGTCTACTTTATTTCTCCGGATTCGATTCAATCAAAATACTGTCAGGATGAACTGGAACACGCATTAAACCACAAGAAACGCATCATTCCTATCCTGATTGAACCGACCAACCTCGAAGAAATACCGCTCCAGATCCAGGCTTTACAATTTATTGATTTTACCAATTATCAAGATGACGAAAACTACCAACTTAGTGTAGGTGAGTTATTAAAACAATTAAAGCAAGATGCTCACTACTATGAGCAGCATAAAATTCTACTAGTCAAGGCGCTCAAATGGGAGCGGCAAAATCGTAATCCCAGCATGTTATTACGGGGTTACAATCTCCAACAGGCTCAAGCTTGGTTAAAAGTTGGAAAACAGCGACGAGAACATCCGCCGATTCCCTTACATGAAGAGTTTATTGCTGAAAGTCTAAGACAACCGACTGACTCATCCTTGGAAGTCTTTGTTTCCTATTCCCGTGCCGACTCGGATTTTGCTAGGAAGTTAAATGAGGCACTCCAGATCCAGGGAAAAACCACTTGGTTCGACCAAGAAACCATTGCTTCGGGAAGTGATTTTCAGCAGGAAATTTATCGAGGTATTGAAAATAGCGATAACTTTCTGTTCATCATTTCACCCAAATCGGTGAACTCGCCCTATTGTGCTGATGAAGTGGAATATGCACAGAAGTTGAATAAGCGCTTTGTGACAGTAGTGCATCGAGAGGTGTCACCGCAAGAGCTACATCCGGCGTTAGCGAAGGCACAGTGGATTGACTTCAACCAGCAGGACGAGGATTTTTCTGCCAACTTCAGTGAATTGGTTAGAACTCTAGATACGGATCAAGAGCATGTCAAAAGCCATACCAAATGGTCGCAACGTGCCCTCGAATGGGAGGATAAAGGGCGTGATGACAGCTTTTTGCTGCGCGGGATCAATTTACAAGAAGCCCAGCGATGGCTCCAGGAATGGTTGATCAATGGTGCATTAAAGCAACCTGAACCCACGACACTCCAAACTGAATACCTTCTTGAAAGTTACAAAGCCGAAACTGAGCAAATAAGGGTTGAACAGGGACGCCAAAAAGTAGAGTTCGAGCGTCAAAAAGCCCAAATTAAGTTCCAAAAAATCGCCCTGGGGGGTGTGAGTTTAGCATTGCTGGTTACCTGTGGGTTGGGGATAGCGGCTTTCTTTCAGTACCAGAAAGCTGAAATCGCTCAGGAAGCTCAAATCAACTCTGTGAGCCGATTTTCGTTAACACTCTCTGACGCTGATACTGATCGCAAGTTTGATGCTCTGATTGAAGCGATTCGGGCAGGAGCACAACTGCAAAAACGCCCAGACGAAGTACAACCGGAAACCCGGAGTCTGATTTTAACGGCGTTGCAGGCGGCAGTTTATGGAAATGGCTTTAGAGAAAGCGCTCGCTTGACCCACCATACAAGTACAGTCTTTAGTGTCAGTTTCAGTCCCGACGGCAAGACAATTGCCACAGCAAGTGGGGATGGAACAATCAAACTCTGGGGTCTTAATGGTCAGGAACTCCAAAGCCTTAAGGGGGATGACTACGGAGTGTATAGCGTCAGGTTTAGCCCTGACGGTCAGACCCTTGCCTCTGCCGGTGGGGACCATACCATCAAACTCTGGAGCAAGGAGGGGAAGCTCCTCCATATCCTCAAGGGTCATGAGGATTCCGTCTCTAGCGTCAGGTTCAGCCCTGATGGTCAGACTCTTGCCTCTGTCAGTGATGACAAAACTGTCAAACTCTGGAGTAAGGAGGGGAAGCTCCTCCAAACCCTCAAGGGACATAAAAAAGAGGTTAGGAATCTCAGTTTCAGCCCTGACGGTCAGACTCTTGCCTCTGTCGGGGATGACAATACCATCAAACTCTGGAGCGAAGAGGGGAAGCTCCTTCAAACCCTTAAGGGCCATGAGGATTCTGTCTCTAGCGTCAGTTTCAGCCCCGACGGGAATATCATCGCTTCTGGCAGTGATGACAGTACCATTAAACTCTGGAGCAAGGAGGGGAAACTTCTCCAAACCCTTAAGGGTCATGAGGCTCCCGTCTCTAACATCAGGTTTAGTTCCGACGGGAATATCATCGCTTCTGGCAGTGATGACAATACCGTCAAACTCTGGAGCAAGGAGGGGAAACTGCTCCAGACCCTCAACGGTCATGAGGCTCCCGTCTGGAGTCTCAGTTTCAGCCCCGATGATCAGACCCTTGCCTCTGCTAGTGCAGACAATACTGTCAAACTCTGGCGTAAGTCGGATCAGACTCTTCAAACACTCAAGGAGTATGAGGCTTCTGTCTGGAGTATAGTTTGGAGTCCTGATGGTCAGACGGTTGCGGCTTCCGGTGCGGACAATACCGTCAAACTTTGGAACAAAGACGGAACGCTCCTCCACACGTTCCAGGGGCATGAGGCTGCCGTCTCTAGCGTCAGGTTCAGCCCTGACGGTCAGACTCTTGCTACTGCTAGTGATGACAAGACCGTTAGACTCTGGACTAAGGACGGCAAGCTCCTCGACACGTTCAAGGAGCATACAGCTCCAGTCTGGAGCGTGAGTTTCAGCCCTGACGGGAATATTATTGCTTCTGGCAGTGCAGACAAAACTATCATCCTCTGGAACAAGAACGGGACGCGCAGCCTAAGCCTCAAGGGACATAAAGGTACGGTCAGAAGCGTGAGTTTCAGCCCTGACGGGACCCTAATCGCCTCTGGCAGTACACAAAAAATTATTAGACTCTGGAGCAAGGAGGGGAAGCTGCTCCACATCCTCAGGGGACATACGGATGAGGTCACGAGCGTAGTTTGGAGTCCCGATGGTCAGACCCTCGCCTCTAGTAGTGCGGACAATACGATTAAACTCTGGAGCAAAGAGGGCCAGTTACTCTACACTTTCACTGGGCATAAGGATAGGGTTTTTAGCGTCAGTTTTAGCCCCGACGGTCAGACGCTTGCCTCTGCCAGTGGGGACAAAACTATTAAACTTTGGACTAAAGACGGTAAGCCACTCCAAACCTTGATCGGGCATAACTGGCAAGTCAATAGCGTTAGTTTTAGTCCCGACGGCAAGACGCTAGCTTCTGCCAGTCATGACAAGACCGTTAGACTCTGGAATTTAGCAGATTTACAGCTAGATAAGCTAATGCAGAATGCTTGCAATCAGGTGGGGGATTATCTGAAGTACAACGCCCAAGAAAGCGATCGCACTCTGTGTGATGGCACTCAGACGAAGTGATCAAGTGCGATCGCATTTATCTGTGTGTGCGGCATCTAGCCTTGTCAGACTGCCTCTTCCATAATTTGAGCAAGAGTTGTGAAAAGGCGATCGCAATTAGGAGCTGCCTTACGTACCTTTTCAATATTTAACCGCTCCAGAAGTTGTGAAGCATGCCGGGTCTTATGATATTCCTTCTTAAGGGTATTTCGAGTAGCTGCTTTCAGAGCTGATTCCAGTCTATTTTTATCAATTTCCTCCACCTTGGGATTCTTCGGAATTGCGTTTTCTTGGAATCCTTTTCCGTAGTAATCTCGCAAAGCGTCAATATCTGCGATGAACCATGCTTCCATTGTCTGAACCATCAGATAACAGTGCGCATCGTCACTACCCATTGAATCCCATCCATCCTCATCCCTATTTCTTAGGTACTTCCATGACCCCTGTCCCTTACCCACAGCACCTTCTGAATCTACCAGTAGAACAATGAATGCATCTGGATGTTTTTTTAGAGCAATCTTGAAAGCTTTATAAGTATCTCCTCTAGATCCGCATAACTTTAGAGTTTCTATCTTGATATTTTGGCGTTTTGCTACATCATAAAGAGGCTTGAAGAAAGTGCGAAATCCCTGACGCAGTTGAGGATCACCTTCAATGTAGATGTGGATTTCATTTACCATCGAGTTCCCCCGAGTTCACCCATACGCCAGAGATGACCGAGAGAGAACTCTTCAAGCCATTCTTTAAGGTCTTCAGGGTTGAGACGCCGCAGATGGCTTCCTTTTTCGTCTCGGTCACATACCAAAACTGATTCAGGAGGAAGTGCAGAAACTAAAGCATCTGAATGAGTGGTAACAATTAATTGTGTCCGCTCAGATGCATCGATTAGCAATTCAGCAATAGTAGGCAGAATATCTGGATGTAAACCAATCTCTGGTTCTTCAATACAGATGAGTGGTGGTGGAGTTGGGTCTAGGAGTAAAGCCAGCAAGAATAGATAGCGGAGTGTACCATCCGACAAGCGATTTATAGGAATTGGCTGAATTAGACCTTCCTCACGAATAAATATCTGAGCCGTACCGCTATATATCCTTACTGTAAGTTCTTCTGCTTCTTCATAAAACTTTTTTATCTTATCGAGAATATTTTTACTTCCTAGCTGATATTGTAAGTTATTAAAAACTAGTCCTATGTTACTTCCATCTTCTAGGAGAGGATGTTCAGATAGGTAAGCACTTTGAGGCTTCTTCAATTTTGAATTTGAACCTATGTACCATTCATCATATATACAAATACTTTTTAATTGATTTGATAAATATGTTATTTCTGGATATTGTTGAGGTGACCTTATTTGATATAGGATGGACTGATTAGGCAGAAAGTTATTTTTTTTAATTGGCATTGTTTCTTGCCCTTTTATATTAATAATTGGGTTGCCATCCTGATAGCGGTAGAAAAAATTAACTTCTTCTGCATCTTGGTTTTCTTGGTAGTGGTTCTCTACAGCTTCATCTACAATCTCTAGTTTCTGATTCACTTCAGTGAAATTAAGCTTATAGCCTAAAAGCTTATTTCCTTCTGGATAGTTTATAGTTGCCTCAATCTCAGCTGTCGGAGTCTCTTCACCTTTCCAAAGCCACTCACTGATGCCTCCACCTTTACGAATTGCCACCGTTAAATCTTTTGGTATGGCTCTGAGGAGTCCAATTACTTCAATTAAGTTGGATTTACCGGAGGTATTCCGACCAATAAGCACATTAAGGGGTTGTAATTCAATTTCTTCACCCTCATTACCATAGGACAGTAAGTTCTTGAGTCGCAGAGTGCGGATAAACCGTTTGCCTTCCATCTTGTTTTCCTATGTCAAGCTCAATATTCTCTCATTCTGGCAGGTGTGGTAGAGCATAGTTGTGCGTTAGCGTTTGCACAGCATAGTGCGCTAGTAGCAAAGCTCGGCGTTAGTCTATCGCTTCGATTAGGTTAGACTTACCGGATGCGTTGGCACCGATTAGCACCTTCCAAACATGAAGATGCCAGCCAATAAGGGCGATCGCTAAATCCGCAAAGATATGCTGCCCACCTTACAGAAAAGATACGTTAGTACTGACTCATAAAAGTCGCATCAGCAACAGGAAAAAGCGATCGCAAAGTGCAGGTCGCCTCCTTGCCATTCAGCTGTAGGATTTGGTCAAACTCTTCAATTGCTCCCATTCCTCTATCTACGGAATGAAGCAAGATTAATGAAATTTAAGGAAAATTTAAATATGTTTGTATTGACATATGAGGTATTACGTGTATAATGGTATGTGGTAGGAGTTTTCTCGCCCGAATATTTGGTCAAACATTGACCCATCAAAAGTCAAGCAGAGAATCGATACGATTACTGCTCAACTTGAAGAGGTTCGACGCCAGTTTGAGCCTGAGATTAAGGTGGACAACTCTTCTGCCCAGAAA
>DATNQP010000064.1:0-8426 GCA_036703965.1 Leptolyngbyaceae cyanobacterium | reverse complement strand
ATGCCCTGCTCAAGACCCTGCTCAAGACCCTGCTCAAGACCCTGCTCAATGCCCTCTTGACGACCTTCCTCACGGGCTTCTTGATAAACCCTGGTTTGTCGCAATTCGCTCAATCCCAGCATGGCTTCTAGTTCCTCACGGATTAGATTGGGAAATTTGTACAAAACGATTGTTTCTATCAATTCTATGATTTGTTGCTGGAGGTTGGCATCTGGCAATTCCTCCCTTGCTTTGGTGATTAGCTGTCGAGCGCGGCTACCTGTTTTCTTTTTGGTTTCTACAACTAACTGTACTATCCCTACACCAATAGACGGCTCATCTGCCTGCTCAATTTCATCCAGGTAAATCCGTCGCACCCGATGCTCCATTAACTCTCGATATCGCCTTGGGGCTGGTATTTCAAGACTGCGACGGCGGTAGATGACAATGGCATACCACTCTTCGGTTGGTACATCATATTGGTAAAAGTAAAGGAAGATTTCCGCAAATAGGCGAGAATAAAACTTTGGCTTTTTCTGGAACTGAACTTCGACAAAATAAATAGGCAGTTCGGGGGACTCAGCTACAGGCAGAAACAAGCCATCGAAGCGGAACGCTCGTTGTTTGACTTCTGGCGCGGTGAACTGGTAGTTGCTGACATCACTTGTCGGCTTTCCAATCAGTTCAAAGAATATACTAGGAAAATTCTGAAATAGTTGATAGAACAGAGTGTCGGTTTTCACTTTTGGTGGCAGGGGCAGTTAGATAGTGAAGTTGTTCTCAAAGAATGTTTATCAAGTCCCGAATAAGTGTCAAGCCCAGAATTTATATAACGACTCACCTGTAGAGGATGATAATCACTCTCTAAACCCACTTTTATCGGTAGCTGAAGCTAAGGGCAGTTATCATCTGCATTCATCTGAGGAGAATCAGCCACCACTAGGATTCCCAAGGATACCGCCATCTATCGAACTGCGACAGTATCAACGGCAAGCTGTGGCTAACTGGTTTGCGAATCAGGGGCGAGGAACGCTGAAGATGGCGACAGGTAGTGGTAAGACGATTACAGCATTGGCGATCGCTACTGAACTCTATCAAAAAATTGGCTTGCAAGTTTTGCTAGTCGTCTGCCCCTACCGCCATCTGGTAACGCAATGGGCGCGAGAATGCCAGAACTTTAATCTAGAACCCGTCTTAGCTTTCGAGAATGTACGCAGCTGGCAAAGTCAACTTTCAACTCAGCTTTACAACGTTCATTCTGGCAACCAGTCCTTTCTTACCGTCATCACCACTAATGCCACTCTCATCGGAGAAGGGTTGCAGTCTCAGCTGAAGTACTTTCCTGATAAGACGCTGATTGTGGGAGATGAAGCTCATAACTTGGGTTCCCGACGCTTAGAAGAGAGTTTACCCCGCAATATCGGGCTGCGTCTCGCCCTGTCAGCTACTCCAGAACGATACTTTGATGAGGATGGGACTGAAGCTTTATTTGACTATTTTGGCCCTGTATTGCAACCGGAACTCACCCTAGCAGATGCGCTTCGACAGGGGGCGCTAGTTCACTACCTCTACTATCCCGTCCTTGTGGAATTAACAGAGGCAGAGACGGGTGCTTATGCCAAATTGACTAAACGGATTGGCTGGGCGCTGATGGATGAGGAAAATGAAAATATTGAGAACAATGACACTCTGACATCATTATTAATGCAACGCGCCCGCTTAATTGGGGCAGCTGCCAACAAGTTAGAAGCGTTGCGGCAGTTAATGGTTGAGCGTTTGGATACCTCCCACACTCTGTTTTATTGTGGCGATGGTTCGGTAGAAGGGGCGCTAACCGAAGAAAGCAATCGTCAACTGGCAGCCGTAGCCCGATTGCTTGGCGCTGAACTGGGTTATAGAGTCAACACCTATACCGCCCAGACACCCTTGGTAGAACGGGAAGACTTGCGCCGTCAATTTGAGACGGGGGAGTTGCAAGGTTTGGTGGCAATTCGGTGTTTAGATGAAGGCGTCGATATCCCAGCCGTTCAAACTGCTGTAATTCTTGCCAGTAGCGGTAATCCACGCCAGTTCATTCAGCGTAGGGGCCGAATTTTGCGATCGCATCCCGGCAAGGAACGCGCTACTTTATTCGACATGATTGTTTTACCGCCAGACTTGGGGCGAGACACGTTGGAAGTAGAACGCAATCTCCTCAAGAAAGAGTTGAAGCGATTGTTAGAATTTGCCGACTTAGCCGATAATGCCGGAGAAGCCCGAATTAAGCTGCTGAAACTTCAGAAAAGATACGGCTTGCTGGACATCTAAAAGCTATCGGGAAACTTTTGCGGTTTCAGTTCTAGAATTGGACTCCTGCCGCGATTTTGTGAACTTCCCCCTCAGCAACCAGGCGAGTCCCAGCATTCCCAGTGATGCTGAAGATGTTGGTTCCGGGACAGACTTAGGCTCGGAGGTGATAGTAATGTTGTCCAGCAATACTGCGGAATCGAAATCGGCGTCATCTACATCTACCACTCCCAGCCCAATAATGAATGTGCCATCAAAGGGAATCACGAAGGGAGCATCCTCAGGGCCTCTGACGAATCCAGACTCATTCACGAACGGTGTATTAGAGGGAATTATTCCCCTTTTTGGTAGTAAATCAATCGATATATTTTCTCGTTGAGCGCTCAGTATCTGACCCGTTGGGATAGCAATGCCTATACCAAAGAAAAGGTCATCGGCAAAACTATCCGGTCTAGTTAGTTCATTAGTGAGGAAATTGAAATCAAGAGTAAAAACATCTCCAGCCTTTGCTGTAAATATCTGTTTAATAGCAGAAGCTTGAACAACATTCTCTCCTGTAAGTAGATTCGCACTTCCAGGTGGCAATCCTAGGAAAGCTTCCAACTCTAAGACAGAGACGGCTCCTTCTCCAGTCGTTAGTAAAGCCTGGAAGTTCCCCTCTTGTGGACCAGTGCCAATCTCGGAGCCGACAATACTAACGTTACCGATTGTTTCCCATCCCCTAAAATTGCCCGTTTCAAAACCACCGTTGATGATTGCAGCTTGAGATGGGTGGTTGTTGATAAGACCAACGAGGGAACAAGTTGCAAGCGTCAAGCTTGCTGTACCCACAAATCTAGATACCTGCATTAATTTACTCCTCGTTTTGATGTAACCACAGCTATGATGACTCATAAATATACAATGCTTGCAAAGCCTATCTATTTAATGTTTGATTAATAATTATTTATTTATGAAGCTGAGATAAACTTTCAGAGAAGATTCTGTGAATTTACGAGTTATTCTGGAAAGATTTGGTAAGCGAACATCCGGGTTCGAGAATTTACCAGAGAGGCGGATGAACAAGGATGGTTGACAGTGCGAAAGATACCAGAGTGCGATCGCTGTCGCTTCAATCTTCGTAATCCTTACTTGGTCTGTCACTACTATCCAGCAGATCTAGAGGGCGATCTCGTCCTGATTTACGGCCCGTTTAGCATAGAACTGCTGAGGCGTCATTCCAAGGCATGTCAGCAACTCCCCAAACTCAACTGGGTGAGTTTTTGTCCAGAGAAGCTAAAATCAATACTTCTACAGCTTCAGCGAAGATACAGGCTGTTAGATTTGTGAAGCCTCAGGGAAGTTTCAACATGGTAATGGCATTCAGCTACTCAAGTGGCGCTACTACAGTTATACCCAGCGTTTTATGCGAAAAGCGTTCTTCCTATAACACGAATCTTGGTCTAAGTGATGTCCAAGAGCCAATTACGAGCGCTCCACCGGAAGTTCGCCAAATTATTGAGCGGGTATTACAAGCTGAAAAAGATAAACTTTATATGAAAATACCCCGCAATATTAATGATGATATCCTGAAAATTGTCAAGGAAGCGGTGCAATGAAGCTGACGTCAATCAAGCTCTGCAACTTTCGTCAGTTTTATGGCAGAACTCCAGAAATTGTTCTTGCAGCGGGAACCCAGAATACAACGATTATTCACGGCAATAATGGAGCGGGAAAAACAACTCTGTTGAATGCCTTTACCTGGGTACTGTACGAGAAATTCAGTGCGGCTTTTGCTTCTGAAGACCAACTGGTTAATAAACGGGCAATTACCGAAGCCAAGGTAAAAGATTCAATAGAGTGCTGGGTAGAATTAGGATTTGAGCATAACAACAAACGCTACCAAGTCAGGCGTCTATGTCGAACTTACAAGACTGAAGCGGGAGTGGAGCCGGGAAAGAGTGAGTTGTACCTCCAGATAGCAGGAGATGATGGGCGTTGGTTACTGCCTCAACAACTCCCCGAAGATATAATTGGTCGAATTTTGCCTGTAAGCTTGCATCAATACTTCTTCTTTGACGGGGAGCGGATTGAACAAATTGTTCGCTCAGATAAGAAGTCTGAAATTGCTGAGGCGACAAAAACCTTGTTAGGTGTAGAGGTTTTGAATCGTTCCATCAAGCATCTGAAGGAAGCGAAAAAAACTCTAGAAGCAGAGCTGGCAGTAATTGGGGATTCTGAAACTAAAAATTTGTTGCGAGAGCAGAAAAAATTAGAGCAAGAAAGTGAACAACTCTCAAAGCGCCAAGTTGAAATTGAGCAGGAACTAGAACACCAAGATGAGTTAAAGAAAACAATCGGTAATCGTTTATTAGAACTTAGTGGCGCTCAGGAGTTGCAAAACCTGAGAGACGAGCTTGAAGTTAGAGAAAAGCTGCTGCGAGAACAACTCAAACAAGCAAAGGATGCACTGAACCGAGCGATTTCCACACGAGGTTATACCGTTTTGCTGTCGGAGGCAACAGCAGAATTTCGGGCCATTGTCGATGACTTGCGGGATAGAGGGGAGTTACCTGTTGGGATTAAGCGGCAATTTGTTGGGGATTTGCTGAACGAGCAACGCTGCATCTGTGGGGCAGAATTGCTAGAGGGAACCCATGCCCATCAGAAGGTGTCAGCTTGGATGGATAGAGCAGGAATTGCTGATGTTGAGGAGACGGCAATTCGTATGAGTGCCCAGGTGGATGAACTCGACAAGCAGGCACCAGAGTTTTGGGAGGAAGTAGATAGGCAGCAGGACAATATTGCGAAGTGGAGAACTGAGCTTTCTGGGATTGAGACGCAGCTGGATGATATTAAGAAAAAGTTGAGGAGTTTTCCCAATGAAGATATCAGTCAGTTGCAAAAGCGTTTGGATGAAACGGGGTGAAGTTGCCCAAGAAATGGCGAAGCATATTGGTAGAGAATATGTTCTTACCTACAATTCTCCTAAACCTGACTGTGAAGAAGATGCGATTGAGTTAGGTGGAGTTCGCTATCCTTTGGTGAGGCAAAGCCCTAATGAGTTTGAATATACTGAGATTGTAGAGGTGGATTATGGTTTCTAGTTCATCTACGAGCTTAGAAAATAAACATAAATATTTTACTTTTTTGGAGGATATAGAAAATGCCACTTGCACCAGCTGAAGAAAAGATGTGGGAGGTATCAACCTCAAAAAATCGGACTGAAATGTCTGATGGTGAGATAAATGCAAAGTACGAGAAAGGAGAGCAAAGAATACTCACGGAAATCAATCGTGAAAAGCTTCCTAACTTTGTTGAAGCCTTAAAGAAGCCTGATTATATGGATTTACGACCCTTTTATCAAAGAAGGGCGCGTTGGGATTCAAAGATGCAATCACGACTAATCGAGTCGTTTCTCATAAATATTCCCGTCCCTCCAATTGTTCTTTACGAGACGAAGTTTAACTCGTATGAGGTGATGGATGGTCAACAGAGGATCAGTGCCATTCAAGCTTTTTACGAAAACCGACTCAAGCTGACTGGACTCGAACTTTGGCCAGAACTGAATGGACGTAACTACGCTGAACTTCCTGGGAAAATTAGGGCAGGAATTGATCGTCGATCCATCTCATCTATAGTACTTATCACAGAGTCGGCATCTAATCCTGAAGAAGCGCTGCTCCTAAAGCAGCTTACCTTCGAGCGCCTTAATAATGGAGGGGTGGATTTAAGTTCCCAGGAAGTACGCAATTGTTTGTATCAGGGAAAGTTCAACTCACTGTTGCTAAAACTAGCGCGTCATCCCATATTTGCGGAGGCTTGGGGACTCCCTATAGAAACTCCTGAAAAAACAGAGGGAGTATCGAATAAACTGGCTAAAAACAAACTCTATCAAAAGATGGAAGATGCGGAGTTGATTCTTCGTTTCTTTTCTTTGCGGCACGCCGATAACTTTCAGAGCGGACTAGAGAGATTTTTCAACCTCTATATGATAAGAAGTCTCAAGTTTTCCGATGAAGATATCAAGTTCCTCAAGAACCTTTTTTTAGAAACCATGACTCTGGCTCACACAATCTATGAAGAGACTTTATTCAAGCCCTTTGATCCGGAGTCTAATACCTGGAAGAATCGCGCTCATAAAACCTATTACGATGCAGTTATGGTCGGTTTTAGCAGGAATTTGCCCCACGCAAACGTGTTAGTTGAACGAAAGGTAAGAGTGATTGAAAAGACAAAGGAGCTTTTTAGAAAGGATGAATCAAAACTATTGATAGGTGCGGGAAGGACTAAGGCTGATATCCAGGAGCGACTAAGACTATTCGATGACATGCTTTCGCAAGTCATCGGAGAATAAATAACGATGTTTCAGGAGCTTCTCAACACAGTAAAGGTGGATATTTCTACTATCCGGGCGCTCATTCAGACTAATGAGAGGCTTAGAGAAATTGTTTTTGGAAATGGTTCTGTAACAAGACAGGAATCGGACAACGACACTGAACTTACCATACTAATGAAGGGTGTCCCAGGGGCAACCGACTGGCGAGTGTATGATCACTGTGCTGTGGTTACGCGATTGTACGCCATTTATGAACGTTTTGTTGAGAACTTAGTCACCGATTGGATACGGCTTCTGCCGAGTATATTTCCACATTATGTAGATCTTAAAGAAATAATCCAGAAGACTCATCAAACTGGTGTAGGACGTTTACTATGTGACCTAAAGAAGAACAGGTTTAAACACCTTAAGATTGACGTAGTTGTTCGAGGTTTATTTCGTGGGGTTACTGGTGAAGAGGAATACGCCTTGTTGCCCGATGCGTTTCTCTTACACGAACAGAATTTAAGGAAAGACGTGCTGGTGGAATTGTTCGCTGGCGCTGGAATCCCAAATGCTTGGATTTGGGTGGAGAAGCATAGAGCCGTACAACGATTCGTTGAGGAGGTTCGGGCGAATGAAAACACGGCTGAAGGAGAACTTAAGGGATTAATTGACTATCGGAATGAAGCAGCCCACGGCGCTGTTATAGACAACTTACTGAGTTCAAACGCGCTGTTGGAATTATGTGAATTTGTCGAGACTTTGTGTCAAGCGCTGGCTGAGTTGGTGACTTATCAGGTTATTGAGCGGCACAACTCAATAGGGCAGGTTAGAGAGGTTGGGCGAATTACAAGATGGTATCCGCATCCTAGGGCTACAAGAGCAAAAGTTAAAGAAGTTACTTTGTCTATTGGAGAAAATCTTTTTCTAGTTAATGAGCAGATAGCGTACTGCCAGTTCGTCACAATTAAAAGTATTAAGATTCACGAGGACGGGCAAGAAGTTGATAAAGAGCAGCTGGCAATAACCAGTGAAACGGAGGTGGGGTTGAAGTTTGATGTCGATGCGAGAAAAGATTTGCGCCTATATACGACCGTCGATTTATAGCGCGTCTCAATTGGGTTCAACACAGTTTTTGTAGGGACACGATATTATCGTGCCCTTACGGAGTGGTCTATGCAACTGAGAACCGCTATATAACCCTATCGAAGAGCGATCGCACTCGTTGAAGAAGCCTTGCAACGCAGCCAAACCCAGGATGATGGAGAAATTAATTGCTGGCTGATTCAGGTATTCAGCCAAAGTTGAAGGATAGGGATTCACCGAAGAGCCTAACCGAAAAAGAGATCTGAGATTTGAAACCACAGACGAACACAGATAATCATTGATGGAAAGTTAATCACTGAAAGTACTTTTCGGATAGACTATTAAGCTCATCACTAGGCTGCACTTTCCACTTCACACCTTCGTTGAGAATAGTCTGAAACGCCGCCACAGGTCGGATGACGACGTATGAACGCACCACTAGCTTTGCTCAATACCATCGCGGCGGCCAAAAACTTTTCGGAAGATACTACTTACTAATTTCGGAACTCTCCAAAATGGCTCTTGAGTATCCTTTGTTGGGGCTTGAGCGCAAACCTCGCGGGGGGACCAGAAGTGGTCGTCAAAATCGTAGTATCCCATTTCTTTTACTCTCGATGAATATATCCATTGATACTTCAAAGGAATTGCTGAAAAAACAGGACATTTACGGGAAAAAATGAGAGGGGAATTTTTAGTCTCCGTAATTTCAACATAAGCAGGATTACTTAGACTGATATCTTCCACCATTCTCAGTAAGCGACAAAACCCGCCGCAG
>DATNQP010000063.1:0-3671 GCA_036703965.1 Leptolyngbyaceae cyanobacterium | reverse complement strand
GTATCGAATAAATCTGTCAGTTCTTTTGTGAAGATTTTTTTACAGCTTCCCTGCCTAGTATATCGTTGGATGGTTATCCGCCCCGCAGGCAGCCTAAGAATTTCTACTTATCACAGGGGTCAGTTTTGCTTCTTGCTTCTTATAAATGGCGTTAGCGAAGCGTGCCGCTAGGCTTGGCATCTATGGTTTCTATAGTTAAGGCTAATGCTTAACTAACCAAAGAGTTATATAGCAAAAGGCAGAGGGCAGAAGGCAGAAGGGATGCATATTGACTGGTTAAGGTTTCAGTATTTGGCGAGAGGCCTAATTGCCTTGGCGACTGGTATATAACGATTTTCAGTTGCGTATACTACATGCCCTTGGGCACGATAATACCAGTGCCTCTACAAAAACCGTTGAGAACTGCTATATTTTTGACCCGTGAGTGACTATTCACTTTTGACGTTCTCTGAAATCCACTGCAAGTAAGGCTGAGAACCCGCGACAATGGGTAGGGCGATGATTTCTGGTACTTCGTAAGAGTGCAGTTCTCGAATCTTCTTTTCCAAGATGGGAAAATGGGCTAAGTCTGTTTTAATTACCATCTGCCACTCTTGCTCTGAGTGAACCTTGCCTTGCCAGGTGTAGATGGAATGCACGGGCATTAGGGTTACACAAGCTGCCATCTGGGCTTCAACCAGGGTTTGCGCGATCGCTTCTCCCTCTTGCTGGGAGGAAACGGTTACTAGTACTACACCATAGCCGATTGCGGCAGAATCTTTATCCATACTCTTGCCACTCAAGTCCTAAAACCTCAGAGATTGTAACAGTTAACTCAGAAAAGCGCTGGGGATTAGCTTAAGCCCAGAACCATTGATTTTCCGTAGGGGCACTGCCCCCGTGCCTGCCCCAAAACTCTTACGGGGCTTGGAGCAAGCAAATTTGCGATTTTTCATCCTGAAGGCATTCATAAGCAATTTGTTTGGCATCAGGCGACCAAACTGGCTTTGAATCTCTTCCTTTATTGGTAGTCAATCTAATCTGCTCAGAGCCATCAGCGTTCATTACGTAGATGTCTGAGTTGCCATCCCGATGAGATTCAAAGGCAATCCGCGTGCCATCAGGCGACCACTTAGGGTTTTGAGATACTCCTGTGTCTGTCAGCTTAGTATTCTGTGATCCATCACTATTAACTACGTAGTGCGATCGCAACCAAAGCCTACGCTGAAGGAAACCATTCCTGTAATTTCTGTTTCAATTCCTCGAAGGCGACATCTTGACACCTTCTAAGAGAGATTTTTTTGGCTAGGCTCTTAAATATGGCAGCTGAGGGATGTTTACGAGCTTGGTGTAATACCTCCTCCATCAGCTCTTTTGGACGGTGGGGCTTCTCGACACCTGCTGTCCAAAAGTTGTGCTGCTCTGCAATTTGGTGAATCTGTTCCCAAGTTTGCCCCAAGATATTGCAAACTTCGGAAGAGGATGACCAGACCCAAATTTCTAACTCAGGCTCGATAACAACGGTTGCACTACGATTTTCCCAGCCATTCTGATTCAGAGCTATTTGGATTTTCTGTTGGATTACACTGCTACCAGGGCTACCTTCCCATTCAGCATCCAATAAAACTAAAGCATATCTATAGTCGCTAACATATATACTCAAAAACTGTCCGGCTTCTCCATAAACACCTGGATCTTTACGGTTATGAGCAAAGACATCAAAATCTTGTTGATTACGAAGCTGTCGGATGAACAAAGATTGGTAACGCGCTTCTATTAATGTTTCAATAACAGCTTTCTGTTGTCCATCGGCTACCAGAACTACTAATTCTTTCATCCCAACACACCAGAAGCATAAAGCGTTGACAGCGATATCTGACCATGCCAGTTCTGGAGAGCTGGGTGTTGCTTTCCAGACACGATATCTACTGCTCCCAAAGAATTTTTTGCAAAGCAGAGTAGCTGGCTTCTTTCAGCTAGATCTAGAAATAGTGGCGAGTGAGTTGCAAGTAGAATTTGATTATCGTAAACAGAAGAAAGTGACAGAAAAACTGCTTCGATAGCTTTGGGATGAATACCGTTCTCTGGTTCTTCAATCAGGTAAATTCCTTCGTGAGATGGCATGTAGGCTAATAATGTAAGGGCTAGCATCCGCAAGGTACCATCAGACAGAAGCCACGAGGGAACTGGATCACCTCCAGAATCATACTTGATTGCTAAATACAAATGCTTATCCTCTGGTCGCTTTTGAATCAGAATAGTTTTAACATCTGGCAGGACAGTTTGAATATGAGCAACCCATTCCTGGAATACTTCAGGTTTTTTTTGCTGCAAATCTTGAATTACAAGTGGTAAGTTGGAGCCGTCAACTTTGAAAGTACGGACTTCGGAAGGACTACAAGGACGGCGCATGGCAATACTGTTGAGGGATAAAATGTGGATACCTTCACGCAGTAGCTCTCTTACCCAGATAGAGACAGGAAATCGCTGTTTATCTTGGGGTAATCCCTTCAGAGATGATTGACGAGTACCAACGCGGAACGTCATGTTCCATTTACCGAATTCATCCCGAAAGTAGTCGTTGCCTGAGTCGGGAATTTTATTGACAACCTTACGCCAGCCTTGAGGCGAATTTCTTCCCCCTGGCGCTTTGAATAAAGTTTTTGGTGGATTGAATTGCCGCTGATAAAAATTTGATTGTGTATCGTTGTGCAACCAGAGGGTTTCGCCTGCAATACCTAGTTCCCCACTCTCTTCCTTCTTAAATCCCACTTCATAGCGAGCATATTGATAGTGGGATGCTAGCCTTTGGGGCACTCGTAACTCTATAGCCAGTTCAAATCCTGGTGCAGATTGCTTAAAAATTAATTGATCAACGTTAGTAGCACGTCCATTGGGATTTTGAAAAGTTTGCAGCAAAGCCTTATCCAGACCCTCACGCACATAGTCCCCCAGTAATGTTACAACATCTAGAAAGGAACTCTTACCGGAAGCGTTAGGACCAATCAGCACTTGGAAAGGACTTAAGGGAAGGTTAACGTATTGCAGACAACGATAATTTAGAGCCTGAACGCGACTTAGCATGGTCTATATCCTGTTCTATTTAATTCCAATTTAGTCTTGAGTCACAAGGATGATTGCCGAAACGCATAGGATGAGGCAAGCTGTTGTCTTGGTGGCTCCCCAGCTATTTAGAGATTAACGTGGATATTGACTCTTTCCTCAAACCTTTCCAGCGGTTTGGTGTCCATCTCGGCTTAGAGCGAATTCAGAAGCTATTGGCAGATTTGGGCAATCCCCACCACTCTGTCCCCGTGATTCATGTGGCAGGAACCAATGGCAAAGGTTCCGTTTGTGCTTATCTCTCCACTGTCCTGACTGAGGCAGGTTATCGAGTCGGACGCTACACGTCCCCTCATTTAGTGGATTGGAATGAGCGAATTTGTCTAAATGAACAGCCGATTTCAACTGAGGCTTTAGCAGAATTACTGCTGCAAGTTCAAGCCGCAATTCCAGAAAACAGTGAAGATTCACCCACTCAGTTTGAAGTGATTACAGCCGCCGCTTGGTTGTATTTTGCCCAGCAGCAGGTGGATATCGCCGTAATGGAAGTGGGATTAGGGGGACGACTAGATGCCACGAATGTTTGCCGCCCCATTGTCACAATCATCACCTCCCTGAGTCGGGAACAC
>DATNQP010000062.1:0-2910 GCA_036703965.1 Leptolyngbyaceae cyanobacterium | reverse complement strand
TGCTCTAAACCTACCGTCACATTTTCCGGATAGATATTCGCCCCGAAGTAGGAAACCGTGAAGTTAGAGCGTCCAAACACATAAACAAAAGGCAGCGAATGAATTCCTCTTTCACCTTCCTGCTGCAATGCCGCCACCGGGTCAAATCCCCATTCCGCCAGGAATTTGAGCATCGCCTCGTAAGGAATTAGCCCCCCATTATCCGAAATGTGATAGCGCACCAAGGGAATGCCGTTATCTCCCGAAAACAGCAACGTGCCATCCTTAACCTCAAAGAAGCGACTGAGCGGGTCATACTGTACCAGTGTGGGCAAGCGAGATTCCCCAAATAAGGCACGGGATGCCTCTGGATGCTCTGCCAGAAACCGACGAATGCAAATACTCAACGGTGTTTCGTTGCCCAAAACACCTGCATCCGCTGTCCCATAAAGCGAAGCTGAATCATAACAAGGGTTTTTCGAGCCGACTCGCTCCCCAACCAGACTACGCCATTCTTCACTGAAAACCTCTCCCGCCATCACCAACTTAATCTGATACCGCTGCCACTCCACACCACGAGCAATGCCATTATCAATGACATCTTTGAGAAATGGCGGATAGCCGAGCAACACCACCTGCTCAAAAGCCGTACCAAGTTCCTCTACCACTCGGTATATCTCTTCTTTGTTGTTGCCAGGAGTAACAACGCTGATTGGATAACCTTTACTAGCCAGGTAACGACAGCAATTGGTTGTGTATATCCCGCCTACCCAAGTTCCCAAGGTGAAACAAATCACCGCTAAGGTAGAGCGGCTATCGGCATTAAAGCTGTCGTGGAATATCTGCTCAAAGCGGGTAGCAATTTGCAGCTCATCTGTCAGAAAGCGAGGCCAAAAGGTCGGTTTGCCTGTGGAACCTGACGAAACAGCAATCATGTCACACGTTGCCAGCTGCCCATTGTGGCACAAGTCAGCCAGTGGGTAACGGCTGTGGTAATTATCTTTAGTAATGAGTGGCAGCTTTGCGAAATCCTCAAAGGTTTGGATGGATCTATGAGATATGCCCTGTTTTATTAAAAACGCTCTGTAAGCTGGTACATCAACAGCAACATCATGAAATAGTGCTAAGGCGGCTGATTCTGGAGAAGTATTCTGATGCTGTTCTAGTCGCGTCTCAAAAGGTGTGGTGATAAACTCTTGAAACGCCCTAACTGCCCGTTGACGTTGTTTTTCCTGCATAATGACATCCTCAAGAGCGCTGAGCCTATCGTTAAGTTAACGAGTTTTTGGAGTAAAAAATTACGATTACCATACAGGCAGTAAAGTCTTCGTTCTAAAATAGCGTTCATTCATCCTTCAGCATGAAGCTCCTCTATTGCCCTCAAGGTCACGAAAATTCTTCCAGCAACCGCTTTTGTTGTGAGTGCGGTCAACAACTCCCGCTGGCTGTGGGGATAATTTTAGAAAAGCGCTATCGCATTGTGAGCCATCTGGGACAGGGTGGCTTTGGACGAACCTATTTAGCAGAAGATTTGCATCGGTTCAATGAGCGCTGTGTTTTGAAGGAATTTGCCCCTCAAGTTCAAAGTGCGCCTGAGCTGCAAAAAGCCAAGGAGTTATTTGAACGGGAAGCCGGAGCACTTCATAAGCTTCACCATCCTCAACTCCCAGGATTTTGGGAGTTGTTCCAGGCGGATATCGGAGGCGGAGTTGGCTGTCTGTTTTTGGTGCAAGACTACGTGGAGGGTCAAACCTACTTTGACTTGTTTAAGTCGGGCAAGCAGTTCAGTGAAGCAGAAGTTGTCCAATTTCTGTATCAAATGCTACCTATACTTTCCTATATCCACTCAAAAGGAGTGATTCATCGAGATATTTCTCCAGATAACATCATCCTGAGAACGTCAGACCAGCTGCCGGTGCTGATTGACTTTGGTGGTGTCAAGCAAATTGCGGCAACAGCTATTTCCAACTTTACTAGTTTTGGTGTCTTACAAACTCGGTTGGGTAAAAAAGGATACGCTCCAGAGGAACAACTACGACAGGCACAAGTGTTTTTCAACAGCGACTTGTACAGTCTAGCGGTAACAGCACTGGTCTTGTTAACAGGTAAAGAACCTCAAAACCTCTATGACATTTATAAAGGGGCTTGGCGCTGGGGACAGCAAATTAGCATGACACCTCAACTGCAAGCGGTGTTGCAGAAAATGTTGGCTCATAAACCAGGCGATCGCTTTGCCTCGGCGGATGAAGTAATTCAAGCTCTCCAGTCGCAAGCACTAGTTCCCCCGTCACCACTTGCAGACTTCAACATCTCGCCGATGCCGATCAGGGGGATTGGTGCCAATGCGAACCTGGCTCCCAGTCCGATCGCACCACAAGCCAACCTGGCTCCCAGCCCACTCCTACTCAACGCCAACGCTTCCCACATGCACACGCTGGTGGTTGCTCCGAAAGCGAACCCTGCTCCGATCGCGATCGCACCCCATGCCAATAATCCAAATAATCAAGTTATTCAGAACTCGCCCCAACCTCTTAAGTGGCTTGGCGCATGGGCGCTGAAGATGGCTGTGGGTACAGGCTGGGTTTTAGTCACTGGAATTGCGGGTTGGGCTGTGATGAATTCAGTGATTCGTGCAACACGGTTAGCTCCTCTGGTACAGCGATCGCCTCATACTCCACCGATTACCTCCCCTAGTACATCGGATCAGAATCGAGCAGACAAACTTTTGAGTCGCCTCAAAGCTTTAAAAATTAACGAAGCGTCGTTTAACGCCGAGGTAAACCAGCAATTTTATGCGAAACACCCGGAGTTAAAGGGACGTCAACTCACAACTGGACCAGATGATGCTGCTTTACGGGAGGAGTGGTACAAGATTGCAGAGGATTTGCTAGTTAGTACTCGGCGTCGCTAAGAGCATAGCCGAACAGTTAT
>DATNQP010000061.1:0-2765 GCA_036703965.1 Leptolyngbyaceae cyanobacterium | reverse complement strand
GACGGAAAAGCTGGCTACCGGGCATGAAGTGAGAACCTGCCCGAACGCCCGATCCGCGAAACAGATAAATTGGGTAGGCAAATAACATCAAATAGAAGCGTCCCAGCTTTTCGTACCAGCGCATTTGTTCGTAATGGCTCTGGGACACGGGATACCAGCTTTCATCGTTATCTAAGCTGCCTGTATTCGCGTGGTGGGTTCTGTGACTGATCCGCCAACCGTGGAAGGGCACCAGAATTGGAGCGTGGGAGAGGTGTCCGATCAGGTTGTTGAGCCATTTGCTCTTAGAAAATGAACCGTGTCCGCAGTCGTGGCCCACTACAAACAATGCCCAAAACATCGTTCCCTGCATCAACCAAAAGATTGGGTAAAAGAACCACGAATCCAGGGTATAGGCGATCGCATACAAACCTGCGATAATTCCCAGATCTAAAAAGAAGTAAGCCAGAGATTTCCCTGCCGAGGGTTCAAAACAGTGGGCTGGAATGGCTGCCTTGATATCAGCAAGAGTAAAAGGTAACTCTGGTGTACGAGAGGATGAGCCTTGATTGCTCGGGGGATTGAGAACAGTATTTGATTGCACGAAGTTTCCGATTTAAGCTGACTTGAGAAACCGCATTCCGCCTTCTTTCAACAGTCAATCGATTTTAGATTTTAGATTTTAGATTCACTCCACAGATGAATCTGGGGGCTTAAACTAAGATCTAAGTTTTTTGGCTCTCCCCGACATGAGTCGGGGGCTTGTATCCCTATGCAGGTGAGGTAACATTGAACCTGCAAGGAGCCATATTTTTTACTTTGCAAGGGTTTCTAAAGTTCTTTAGTTCGCATGAACAGCCCGTCCGAAATTCTCAAGCAAGTTGGCTTGGGGAATACTTGTATGGGGAAATTTAGTGCGATCGACCCTGTTATCTGAAAAAATCTCATGTGCCCGTTGTTCGTGCGAAATGCGACTTCAATCTGAGAGTGGACATCTGGAGGAAATACCTCCAGTCTCCAAGTAGCATACAGCGCTTCGAGCAGGAATTGTGAACGAGAGTGTAGGGAAAGACCCATCGATTTTAGATGGGCGATTTTAGATTGAGGGACAAATCTCAAATCTCAAATCTCCAATCAGAATCTTGGGTTTCACGCAAGTTCTACCCAAGCGACTGTTCACTATAGTTCACAAATTCTGCAATTATTGCTACAGCTAAGTTAATGTAACATTACTACACACATTCTGGCAACGACTTACCAGAAAATTTTGAAAACCCATAAATTGCGGAAAGTGAGGGGCGATCGCTTTCTCGCTTTTTGATTTTCTAGGTTCCAGCCTTTTCTAATAGGAGCTTAGACCGTTTTACCACTTCTGGAACGTCGATGGGATAATCCCCAGTGAAACACGCCGAACAAAAACTCATCGGGTCTTCGTTAGTGGCCTTCAGCATTCCATCCCAACTCAAGAAAGCCAAGGAATCAACCCCAATTTGGGCGCCGATTTCTGCGACTGACTTAGTAGCAGCAATCAACTGATCTTGATTGTCGGTGTCGATCCCGTAGAAACAAGGATGAGTCACCGGCGGCGAGGAAATTCTCATGTGAACTGCGGTCGCGCCCGCATCCCGCAAGGCTTTGACAATTTTGCGGCTTGTAGTACCGCGCACGATCGAATCGTCAATAATAATTACTCGCTTTCCTTCCAACACATCTTTGAGAGGGTTGAGTTTCATGCGGATTCCTGACTCCCGCATTGTCTGAGTCGGTTGAATAAAAGTGCGCCCGACGTAGCGGTTTTTAATCAATCCTTCGGCGTAAGGAATGCCCGAAGCTTGAGAAAAGCCGATCGCCGCCGGGATTCCAGAATCGGGAACGCCGATGACTATATCAGCATCAGTCGGAGATTCTGCAGCTAACAAACGCCCGATCCGCAGTCGGTAGCTGTACAAACTTTCACCTTCCATCTGGCTGTCGGGTCGAGCAAAATAGATCATTTCAAAGATGCAAAGTTTGCGCTTCTGCTGCTGGCTCCAGTGGAATGAAGCGATACCTTCCTCTGTAATCCAAACTAATTCCCCCGGTTCTACGTCGCGCAAAAATTCAGCACCGATAATATCCAAGCCGCAAGTTTCCGATGCTAAAACGTACCGTACCGGAGTTGTGGGGAGGATGCCAATTACCAGCGGGCGAACCCCGTGGGGGTCGCGGACTCCCATCACGCCTTGGGGGGTGGCGATCGTCAAACTAAAGGCTCCTTGGCACATACCAAAGGCACTGATCGCTGCTGAGAGCCAGTCTTTGCCCTTGTCTACCTCCGAGCCGATCGCCACTGCGATCGCCTCTGAATCCGTCGTGCTGACAAACTCGCACTTCCGAGACAGCAATTCTTCTCGCAATTGTTTTGTATTGACAAGATTTCCGTTATGTGCTAAAGCCAGACTTCCCAAACGAGTTTCGACAACCACAGGCTGAGCGTTGACCACGCGCGACGAGCCGGTAGTAGAGTAGCGAGTGTGGCCTACGGCTAAGTTACCGGGCAAGTGACCTAAACTCGATTCGTTGAAGACTTGGGAAACCAGTCCCATATCTTTGTGCAGGTGGACTTTTTCACCGTCAAAAGTGGCTATCCCTGCGGATTCCTGACCCCGGTGCTGCAAAGCATACAAACCGAAGTAGGTCAACTTGGCGACATCTTCACCCGGTGCGTAGATACCAAAAACGCCGCAAGCTTCCTCTGGCTTGTCGGGTTTACTAGAATGCTCGTCAGCCGCGAAAGAATGGTTGGG
>DATNQP010000060.1:0-3837 GCA_036703965.1 Leptolyngbyaceae cyanobacterium | reverse complement strand
TGGTCGTAATGTAGCTAGGCTGCAACGTAAAGCAGGAAACCAGCGCAAGGATTGGCAGCATAAGGTAACGTCAGATATTGCTAGTCGTTATGACATCGGCGTTACTGAAAAGCTTGATACTAAGGGGATGACTCGCAAGGCGGCGAATTAATTCCGGTTGTCTTAACAACTCTCGGCAGCGCTCAAATAACACCGATAATCACAGCGACGGTCAGCTAGTCCGGCAGCACCTTGGTTGTTGTAACGGCGGACTAGTTTCCTAATCCAGTTGCGGCAGTATCCAGTCACGGCTGCCACTTCTTCAGTTGTTTTTCCTTGGGCTAACAGCCAGACAATTTGATAGTGAGTGCGTTCCACCGAGCTTTTCGCAGCCCGGTATCGGTTTTCGAGTTCTTTAACACTCAGATGCGGGTTAATAGTGATGCCTTTTGGCATGGCGTGATATGTTGCGCCTCCAAAACTCTACCAAAGATTGCCTGCCCTTGTGCATACAATGACTACCTAAACGGAATCGATATAAGTCCTGTAATGTCTAGAAGGGTATCTCATCATTGTCTTGCCAATCTGCCAACTGTGGAGCTATCTGGGCAGTGCTAAGAGTACTTGTCTGGCTGAATTGCAACGGGGGAGTAGCTGGTGGTTCAATCAAATCTACCTCCTCTTCTTCTTCTGGCTCTGGTTCAAGTTGGTTAGTAGCTGCATTAATTACTGCCTCCGATTGCCATTCATAATTATTTACAGCCAGCTCTGGGTAATCTGTCAGCTCAACAATCTCTCCATCAAAAAACAGCTTGAGGTTCCCAAGCGCCTTCTCGACTTCATCAGCATCACACTCTACCTCTGGTGCCGATGGTGATGTTGAAGAGGGCGTCACAGCTGTCATTGAACTGCTATTCGAGGTTTCCAACTGTGCCGGGGGTGGTACCGTAGGGCGAGTACTTGGCTCCGCTAGCTCCTGCAAAGCCGCTGCGCTAACGCTATCAGGCAGCATCTGCCTTGTTTGCTCTATGAGCTTACGTTGAGAGGTGGGTAGCTCCTTTGAATCCTCTGCCTTGTTGGCGTTAAGGCCTGAACTATTTTCCGCTGGAGTGTGTCCGGCTGGGGTATGCCAAGCTTCGCTACGATTCGGGTAGGGCTGTACCTCAGTAGGAGCAGTGTTGGACGACTCAGCTGCCCCAGCTTGGAGAGTGACCTTCACCTTAGATTTACGGACAGCTTCAAAAGCCGCTTCAATGTTAGACAATTTGCCCTGGGCTATCTTCAGCAAGGGCTGTGAACTGATGCCGACACGGGCAACAGAACCATCAAACGCTAGTAAGCAACCATGTTGACGCAGCAATCCTTGGGTGAAGGGTGGCTGGACATGAACCAGCAGCTCTTGCCAAACTTGCTCAAGACTAGTTGACTGGGCATTAGCAGCACTTCCTATCTCAACACTCTCCTCAGGCGACTGAGAGACAGCAGGAGGAGTTGAGGGCGCTTCATGGTGAAATGGTGGTGAGACTTCAGGGGCCTGAGTGGGTGGCACTTGGCTTAAAGTTTGTGAGACCCTAGCGCTAGGGGTCTCAATTGCTGGAACAGTTGGCTGTTGTCGGCTCTGTTCTTCTGTCGGAGGAGACACCGACGGCGTAGCGTTCTGATAGTGCGGCGGTAGCGAATCTCCAAGTGGTGGCTGATGACGTGATAAGGTTCCTTCCGGGCTTGAGGCTTGGGAAGAGCCGGGGTTGGCTCTACTCTCAGGTTTCCTAATGCCTAGTTCTACTGGCTGAGGAGTGTTAGCAGATGGCAGCAAGCCTAGCAGTGTCACCTCTAACCACAAGCGCGGCTGGGTTGTGTTTTTAATTTGAGCTTCGCTGTTTTTAAGGTGCTGTTGACCTTGCAATAAACTGGGTACCTCGAACTTTTGGGCAAACTCACATAGTTGCTTCCAGGTTGGAGGCGTTATGGCAACTAAATCACTGCGTGTCGGTGCCGTTCTAGCAATGAGCAAATCTCGGTAAAAACCAGCAAGATTTTGCAGGACGATTAGGGGTTCTCGTCCTCTGTCCATCAGGCGACGGCACTGCTCAAGAACAGCTTCAGAGTCATCCGAGGCGATCGCTTTTGCGAGTGCCATCAAGTCCTTTTCCGGGACTGCCCCCACCAAATCCCAGACTGCCTCTACTGTCACCTCACCCGGTAACAAACTCAGTTGATCGAGCAGACTTTCGGCATCCCGCAGTCCCCCTTGAGCAACTTGTGCGACTAAAGTTACAGCATCGGGGGCAATGTTGATGTTTTCTTTTGAGGCAATGTACTCCAGATGAGACACCATTGCGTCTAAAGGAATGCGGCGAAAATCGAACCTCTGGCAGCGGGAGATAATAGTCGGCAGCACCCGCTGAGGGTCAGTTGTCGCCAGCACAAAAATGACTCGCGCCGGAGGTTCCTCCAATGTCTTCAGCAAGGCATTGAATGCGGCACCGCTGAGCATATGGCATTCATCTATTACATAAACCTTGTAACGGCACTGTACTGGAGCAAATTGGGCGCGTTCGATGATCTCTCGAATGTTATCAACCCCGGTGTTGCTAGCGGCGTCGATTTCAATCACATCCAGTGCGTTCCCTTGGGCGATCGCACGGCAGACTTGGCAGACTCCACAGGGTGACTCCGTGGGTTTATCTTGCTTCTGACAGTTGAGGGACTTCGCTAAAATTCGGGCGCTGGAGGTTTTGCCGGTACCTCTGGCACCAGTGAACAGATAGGCAGGAGCAATTCGCTCACTACGGATGGCGTTGGTGAGGGTGTTCGCGATCGCCTCTTGCCCTACCAAATTGGCAAAGGTTTGAGGGCGATATTTGTGGTGCAGGGGTTCGTAGCTCACGAGGCTCAGTGCGGGAGGATAGAAGCGAGGGCGAGGTGTATTATTTGACTAGCAATCGGGTGAGTGCGATCGCGTTAGTTCTTAGCTAGCTGTGGGACTAGCGAATGAATCAGTGGTGCAAGCCCCATCCAATAGTGGGTGAGGTCATTCTGCCTCCTGTATTCTCAATTGTGACTCCTTTCATCAGCTCTTTTAAGCTCTCAGCACAGAATTAAGACTTAAAGCTCAAGTCGTTCCGATCTGAGAAGACACAGGTACAATGATTGACCATTACCCCTCACGCTTTCTTTCGATAACTAGTTGACCTTTACTATCACTTGCCCCTTAATAGTCAGCGCCTTAACCCCTATAAAGTGATGAGTGAACTTGAAACTCAAGACTCAAAACCCATAAAAATGCCTTCTACTCGCCAAATCCAAAGCTTTTACACCGATGGAGCCTGCAGTGGCAACCCTGGTCCTGGCGGCTGGGGTACTGTAGTCTATTTCACGGATGGCTCTGTTTATGAGATGGGTGGTGCGGAAGCTCAAAGCACTAACAACCGGATGGAACTGCAAGCCGCGATCCAGGCGTTGAAGGTGCTCAGAGCATCTGGACAAACCGAACCCGTTACCCTTTACACCGACAGTGAATATGTCAAGAACGGTAGCACTAAATGGATAAAGGGATGGAAAAAGAAAGGTTGGAAGACGGCACAGGGACAACCCGTTTTAAATCAAGACTTGTGGGAGACTCTTGATGAGCTAAATTCTCCGCTAGTTGAGTGGCAGTATGTCCGGGGACACAGCGGCAATGAGGGCAACGATCGTTGTGATGCGATCGCTCGTGCTTTTGCCATTGGCAAGCCCCTAGCACTAGAACAGACTTCTGCCTTTGGTAATCCACAACCGATTGTGACAGTTACCAACCTGCCGGTAACAGGAGTATCAGATTCAAACGCTGCTCCTGAGTTAGCTTACGAAACAATACAA